>CAYUJK010000014.1:0-24125 GCA_964444895.1 uncultured Roseivirgaceae bacterium | reverse complement strand
ATGGGAGTGTGAGGTAAACCTGATCAACTCCACCGCCTATGATCTCGACGACCTGGTGCACTGGGCGTGCCACTACCTGGTTATCGATGATGTGTTTATTCGTGTGGAGTACCTGCCCGACAACTACACAGAAGAAGGCCTGGTGAAGAAGATATACGACAAGATTTACTACATCTATTTAAAGAAGGGACTGCTGAACCTCAACCTGGTGGTGATGCATGAGTTGGTACACGTAAAGCAATACGAATCGGGTGAGCTGAACATACTGAGCGCATCTATTGTTACCTATAAAAATAAAGCGATCGACCTCAATCGCGTTGCCTACACTGACCGGAGCTATGAAAATGAAGCGCACTTAAAGGGGCGCCAGGTATGGCGGGACTACCAGAAGCACAAGCGTGAAAGCCGGCATCAGCAGGAGGTGTTGTAGAGGTCAAATGAAGGGCGAAGAAAAACAGCCTGCCTTCCTCTCAAGCCGCCTTGGGAAGCTTCACGTAGAATACACTCCCCTTGTTGGGTTCGCTTTCTACCCATACCTCGCCGGCCATGGCTTCCACGTATTTCTTTACGATGGCCAAACCCAGCCCCGTAGAAGACTCGTTTCCGGTAGGCTTGTTGGATGTTTTGGAATAAGGAAGAAACAGGTTAGCCCGCTCTGTTTCAGGAATTCCCGGTCCCTGGTCTTTTACCGCGAACAGCACGTTTTTGTCCTGGCCGGTCGCCGAAACAAATATTTCGCTGTTTTCAGGTGAATATTTGATGGCATTGGTGCACAGGTTCTCAAGCACCTGAAGCAGGTAGTTTTGGTCGGCAAGGCAGCTTAGCTCCCGGCTGGTATCTACCTTCAGGTTCATTCTCTTTTGAATGGCAGCGCTGTGAACGTTCTGTTTGAGATTATCCAGCACCTTTGCCACTTCCAGCTTCGTGGTTTTCACGTTTACTTTTCCGGCATTGATGGCTTCGATGTCCAGTATCTTGTTAACCCGCTCGCTGAGTATTTCCGAAGATTGGTTGGCCAGCTCAATAAGCTCAAGCGAAGAGTGCTTTTCGTTTTCCATTTTTATAAGGCCCAGCACAGCCCGTATCTGATTCAGCGGACTTCGGAGGTCATGCGCTACGATGGCGATGAGATTGTCTTTTTCCTGGTTTATTTTGACAAGGGCTTCGTTTTGCTGTACGATCTGTTCCTGGGTGGCCGTTATTTCTTCTTTTTGCTCGATCAGCAGCGCTTTTTGCCCGGTGAGCTTCCGCGAAAGTGACTGCTGCCGGCGGTATAGAATGAATAAGATGACCAGGCAAATGGCCAGGGCCGTAAAACTGGCAGTCAGAATCGTGTTCAGCCTTCGGCGTTCTTCCGCCAGCCGGGTTTGGTATTCATTCATGGCCGTCAGCGACTCAATCTCCCTTTCCTTTTGTTGCAGGTCGTATTCCGTTCGCATAATGTTGAGCTTAAACTCTGATTCTTTGTTCTTTAGCGTGTCTTCAGCCAGTTTGAAAGCCTGGTAATGGACCAGCGCTTTTTGGTAGTCTCCCAGGTCGTTATAGTTGTCCGAAAGCATCCGGTGAATGTCGTTCAAATCTTCCAGGGAGTGGCCGGCTTCGGCGATGGCCAGCGCCCGCTGTGCATACACGGTAGAGACAGCATAGTCGGCTTTTCTGCGGTATAGTTTTGCCAGGGCCAGGTTGTTCTTGATCACAAGGGCCGTGTATTCCAACTTTTCCGCCGCATCCTGCGACCGATTCAGGTAGTAAAGTGAAGAGTCCGTATTGCCTGCTGCCAGGTGAACCTCGGCGAGGTTGTGGTGGCAGGCAGCTATGCCGTAGGTATAGTCTGTTCTCTCAAATACCTGAAGGGCAAAATGAAGGTCACTCAGGGCATCGGGGATTTTTTTCAGGTCTTTGAATAGCAGGCCGCGGTTTACCCGCCCGATGGCTTTGGAGCTTTCGTCGGTGGCAGCTTCAATGGCTTTATTGTAGTACCGCATAGCATTTTTCAGGTCGCCCGCCTTTTTATAAGAAACAGCGATGTTATTGATAGTAGCGCCGGCCATATTGGGGTCGTTGTGCTGCTCATAGATATTGAGCGCTTCCAGATAACACTCCAGGGCGGCAGATCTTCGCCCCATATTTTCGTTGATCACCCCCCTCCGGTTGATGACGTCGGCATAGTAGAGGCTGTCGTTTATCTGTAAAGCCAGCACGGCCGCAGTGTCCAGCATTTTGAGGGCGTCAAAAAATTCGCTTTTGATACCTAACTCATGGCTAAGCCGGTAAAGGATCATCGCCCTTGTCTTAGGCGAGGCGTTGTTGCTAAAAGCGCGTGTAAAAAGCCATTCCTGGTAGAAATTCAAGCTGTCCAATTGCCCGATTGTGTGCAGGAGGTCAATTTTACCAAGTACAGCCCGGTACAGGTTGTCATCATTCTGCTCCTGCTGAGCCAGCGCCATGGCCTGGCTAAAGTAGTAGTGCGACGAGTCAGCATTTCGATCCATTAAATCAAAACCGCGATTTAGGTACTGGCGACTCAGAGATTCATTGTCAGCAGAAAGTACCGGCGCCATCCACGGGAGCAGTGTACACGGTAATAGCCACAGGAAGGATTTCATTTTAGCGATTTGAATAGTCAATGGAGCAAATATACAGTTTTTGCATTACTGCACTTCCTGAACTCTGGGAAAAGCATTTACTGTTATTCCAAGGATTTAAAGGGCTGGCAGCAGGCCTGGGCAAAGGTCCAGCCTATGGGATAACAGCAAGTGAAATCCCCAGGCAAATAAATGGGGCACACGCGAAGACGAAGAGGTAAAATAGTCTATCCGTGTTCAGCGATGTCGGTTTGGGTTATTTCAACCAGATTGCTTCTGGAGATCATCCGAATCAATATCTCTAAATTTTTATCGAAAAGATCAATCAAATTCCTGTTAGATATGTTTCCTGTCTTTACCATGATCAATTTTCTTGGTTCTGATTTCACAATCAAGGATTCAAGAAAGTCACTATCCTTACTGATTAAAACTCGACTTTCCTCATTTGCCATTTTTGCAATCAAACCATCTTTGGTTCTGTTTTTATCAGGCAAGTCAAGCGTATGTATGCTATCATAACCCTTTCCTCTTAAGAAATCAGACAACGAGTTAGGTAGTTGCGCGTCAATTAGAAACTTCACGAGGCAATTTTAAAAATGCTTTTAACATGAGCTAATTTTGAAGCATAAGTGAGACATGCCAAAAAATCGTCCTTTTCGAGATCAGGATAGTCTTCTAAAAGTTCATCAATTGTCATCCCCGACGCCAACAACTCGAGCATATTCTCTACCGGATATCGCAATCCCCTGATAGTCGGTTTGCCATGACATATTTCGGGATCAATCGTAATTCTATTCAGTAAGTCTCCCATATCATCAATTTTTCTTCAAAACTAATCTAATTTACGATTTTTTGTTAAAATGGGGCGTCTTTTCGCTACGTCTTGTAACGAATTGCCTTGTCAAGCCCATAGCCTTGTTGTTGATGCAAAGGCCAATGTCATGATAAACAATCACAAAACAATTCCCAAAAAAAGCCTGGTAGAGAATAGGTTTTTGGGGTAAGAGGAAGAAGCTCGGCGGGAAAATGTCCGAATTGGGATTTTCATGCTGGTTCTTGCATTGTGGTCATTTCTACGAGGGTATTATTCAGCGGTCTAATCTTTAAAACCAGCGATTTCCCTGACTTTTTCATATTTCACGCAAATTAATATAAGTATCTGATAATGTGTTTGTTGTAACAAATGACGGGTAAATGACGGGTGAACTTTCGGCTAGTGACTTGGACACAGGCGTAGCGGATAATGATCTTTCGCAAAAAAAGGAACGCTATTGTTCCCTGTGTTTTACTAAATATTTGAACAATGAAAAAGACAGTAAATTTTCTTGTATTAATTGTTGTGCTGGCCACCGCCGACCTCGCCAGTGCCTGTTCTGCGTTTTTGATCAGGCACAACGGCGCCTTTTTGATGGGCCGAAACTACGACTACATGACCGGTATGGGCGTGCTGATGGTAAATCCTCCCGGCCTTGATAAAGTGGCCCTGCCATACCCTGACGAAGAATGTGCGCGATGGGTATCCCGGTATGGAAGTGTAACCCTTAACCCCATTGGCCGGGAACAGCCCGTTGAGGGCATGAATGAAAAGGGCCTTGTGATAGCGGGACTCTGGCTGGAGACGACCCAATACCCGACACCCGATGGCAGACCCATGGTAGATGACTTACAGTGGATCCAGTACATGCTCGATAATTGCGCGAACATCGAAGAAGTAGTAGCTGCGATGCGAAATGTGCGTATCACCCGCCAGTCCGTGCCCAAGCTCCATTTTTTCCTGGCAGATGCCGGAGGCAACTTTGCCGTCATAGAATTTGTCAACGGACAGCCCCGGCAATATGTGAACGATAAGGCTACAAAAGCCTTTATTTGCAATGATACTTTTGAGAAGAGCAGCACCGATTTGAAAAAGTATACGCCTTGGGGAGGTGAAAACCCGGTGATGGAAGGATTCCGGAACTACATTCCTGAAGAAGCAGTAGTCATGGGTGCTGATATGCTTGCTCGCTACGATGGTGATCTTCCACTGAATGATTATGCGTTTGACATACTTGAGAAAGTGCAGGCGCCCCGGGGCACGCCTCAACATCCTGAATACGGCTCGCAGTGGAGCGTGGTGTACGACCCCGTCAACCTGAAGTTTGCCTTCACCACTCTGGCGAACTCAGAAATCAGGAACGTGGATATCAATGCTGTAGACTTTGAAGCATGCGAAGTGAAAGCCGTTTCCATCGCATCGAGCCGTGCGGGCGATATCGTGCCACAGCTGGGAGGCTTTGCAAAAGAAGAAAATCATCAGCTCTTCCGGGAGGCGGTAAAGGCTTTTTTGGGAGTGGGCCAATTGAATGATTTTTTGGAGCAGGAAATAAAGGTGGCAGCAGAAACGCCCTATGCGTATTCCTGCCGGCACGACTAAAAGCGGGTGAAGCACTGTGCCAAACCATTAATTATCAGGTAGCATGGCAGCAGGTTTGCGGGAGAATTTTTAAGTTTGAGAATGATGACACAACCGGACTTAGGGAAAAAAATAGCCGAATTGCGAAAGTCAAAGGGGCTTACGCAGGAAGAACTGGTGGAGCTGTGTAACATCAGTGTGCGGACCTTGCAGCGAATAGAAACCGGAGAGGTAACTCCCCGCAGTTACACCGTTAAGACCATCCTTGGTGCCTTAGACTACGACCTGAGCAGACTTTCCGAAGAAGCCCGGGACGCGCGCACAGGCGCCTGGTGGGAAAAGCTCCTGCTGGTGGGCGATGGTCTGAAAAGCTCAACTGTGAAGGACGTGCGGCGGCTTAACCTCGCCTGGATTGCTGGGGTGGTCTATTTTTTCCTTGGTTTTCCCGAGAGCGTAGCGGAGTACTTCCGGATTGCTGAAGGTGAGCTGATTTTTAGCAGGCCGGTTTATATCGCGCTGAAGGTAGCCTGCTTCGTTTCCTACTTTTTTTTCATCAGGGGTTTTGTAGTAGTGGGGTCGCTCAGCAAATCTGCCCTGTTGAAGATTACAGCCATATTGCTCATCTGCGCCACAGCAGTGATGATCGGTTATGACATCGCGTCGGTTTTTTATGATGCCGGCGAGCGGATGTTTCTGTTGTCCGGCTTTTCCATCAGCTTTGGGGCATTGGGGTTTGCGTTTGGCATAGCACTCTTCATGGTTCGGAATAGCTTGGGCTATGCGGCTGCTTTTGCCGGAATTTTCGAGGTATTGGCGGCATGCTTTTTCATGACGGTGGTGCTCTCTTTGGTAGGCCTTGTGCTGCTGACACCTGCCGAAATTCTGGAGATTATTCTACTCTACAAGGCGGCAGAAAAGCTGAAGGCGGAGCCTTAGGCAAATAATGTACGTAAAAAATGAATTTTAGCGGATTTCATCACGGGCAGAGCGAAACAGGGAATAGTGGAATGGTGGAATAATGGAACAACGAGTGCGCCCTACCATTCCTCCAATATTCCATCATTCTATTTTCTGCCAAAAACTGCCTGCCGGCAGGAAAGCAAGAATTTGATAGATAAGTGAAATACCGGCCATGGGAGTATGCTGTGACGCCTTACGGTCACCTCCCTTACTTTCCGAGCTTCGGCAAAGTGATGTGGAAACGGATAGCCAGGAACCGGATCACGAAGATGAGCCCGGAGGAGATCAGCAGGTTGGTGTTTCGCGAAGGCAAAAAATCGTCTAAGATGAGGTAACAAATGGCTCCAGCCAGGCAGGCAGTAGCATATATTTCCCGGCGGAAGATAATGGGTGTTTCATTGGTGAGGGTATCGCGAATAACGCCGCCCATTACAGCGGTAAACATTCCCATCATAGCGGCAATCTCCGGCTTGGCGCCCAGGCTGAGTGCCTTTTCAACTCCGATGATGGTAAAAAAGGCGATCCCCACCATGTCGAAGAAAAGCAGCGTTTTTTGCAGCTTTACCACGAATTGGTAAAAGATAAACGCCGTAACTACCCCCAGGATAATGGCATAGAGAAAATACACATCGCCCACCCATACCAGTGGATAGCTGCCCAGGATCATATCGCGCAGGCTGCCGCCGCCAATGGCTGTGATGAAGCCGGTGAACGCAGCACCAAACCAGTTGTGCTCTTTGCTCTCGGTAGCCGCTACACCCGAAAGTGCGAAAAAATAGGTGCCCACCAGTTCGAAGATGTATTGCAGTTGCATGTGATTGGCTTGTGTGCCCGCAATTTAGGGACGATCTCTATGATGTCCTACAGTTGGCACAATTTCGTGTCCCCGTCATTTTCTCACCCTGTGGATCAAACTCACTAAGGGATCCATCCTGATTAATTAATTGAGTTGATTGGCAAGCTCAATCAACTCAATTAGCTAAATCAACTAACCCACCAAGCTGGCATCCAACGAGATGCTGGCGGTCAGTGATTTTGAAATCGGGCAGTTTTTCTTGGCTTCTTCAGCGCATTCCTGGAATTTTTCCTTGCTAATACCAGGAACCTTGGCCTTCAGTACCAGGGCTGATTCGGTGATGGCGCCGTCAAGGGTTACGGTGCAATCTACTGCGAGTTCGTCAGGCGTAAAACCTGCCTCGCCCAATACGAAGCTCAGCTTCATGGCAAAGCATCCCGCGTGTGCGGCTGCAATCAGTTCCTCGGGATTAGTGCCTACACCTTCTTCAAATCGCGATGAGAAAGAATATTGTGTTTTGTTCAATGTAGTACTTTGCGTGGTTACATGGCCTTTACCATCCTTACCACCGCCATTCCATACGGCTGTTGCTTTTCTTTTTTTCATTATTACGTGTGTTTTTGGTAATTAAATTTCTGGAATTACAAAGCTACGGAAATATCGACAATATCACAGGAAATGGACGGTTCAGGATGTGAGACAATTTCCGGCTTACTGCATAGCAAATATTCGACTTTCATATTAGTCCGTACCGCTCTCACACCGGCCAAAAAAGCAGGATAAGCGGAATGCTGATCAGGACAATGATGATTTCCAGGGGGAGCCCCATGCGCCAGTAGTCGCTGAATTTATAACCTCCCGGGCCCATAACAAGTGTGTTTGACTGATGGCCGATGGGAGTGAGAAAGGAGCACGAAGCGCCGATAGCGATGGCCATCAGGAAAGGATCTGCGCTGGCCTCCAGTCCCTGGGCTATGCTGATGCCTATTGGGGCCATCAGCACCACCGTAGCGGCGTTGTTGATCACGCTGGAAAGGATGATGGTGATCACCATGATGGCCGTAAGTGTGGCCCACACGGGGAAAGTACCGCCTAAGCTAAGTATATGCCGTGTTACCAGGTCTGCTGCGCCGGTCGATTCGAAGGCCTCGCCCACGGGAATCATGGCGCCCAGCAAAACAATCACCGGCCAGTCGATGCTTTTGTATACATCTTTTAGCGGTAATATCCTGGACATCACCATCAAGATAGCCGCCAGCGAAAAAGCTACCTGAACGGGTAGGATGCTAAAAACGACCAGCAAAATGGCGGTGGTAAATACGCTCAGGGCAAACACCGTGCGGCGCGGCTTGCCGATGCTCACTCCCCGTTTGGCCAATGGCAGGCAGTTCATGGCGGTAATGGCGTCATTGATATTAATACGCCTGCCCTGCAGCAGCAGCACATCGCCGGCCTTAAACCGCACGTGATCAATGCGCTGCCGTATCTGCCTGTCGCGGCGCGCCACTGCCAGGAGGTTAATGCCGTATTTCGTGCGCATGCTCAGCGTTACGGCCGTTTCGCCGATCAGTGGGGCGTTTTCCATGATGATGGCTTCCTGTATGGTGATATCGTCAGACCCTTTGGCATCCTTGCGAAACTGCTTCCCGCCCACGAGTTTCACTTTTCCATGGTCTACAAAGGTTTTCATTTCCTTAGTATCCGCCTCAATGATCAGGATGTCGTCTGTTCTCAGGAGCGTATCGGGTGCGGGAGCGTGTATCCGTTCCTTATTTCGCACCATGCCCAATATCACAATTTCCGCTTTGGTTATTTCTTTTATTTCCCGGATGGTTTTGTCTTTGATTTTGGAGTCTTTTTCTACCCGAACCTCCGTGATGTAGTTTTCGATCTTGAACATGTCTTCCGCCGCAGGGTCCTGTGGCTTTCTTTTGGGCAGAAGTCGCCACCCAATCAGCGTGATAAAAGCCAGACCTGCTGCCACCAGGAATATGCCTACGATACCGAAGTCAAACATACCGAAAGGCTGACCCGACGCCCCGGTGCGGAACGTGGAGATAATAATATTGGGAGGAGTGCCAATCAGCGTGAGCAGGCCGCCAAGCAGCGAGGCAAACGCAATAGGCATTAGTACATAAGAAGGAGGATTGCCGCTCTTCCGGGCCAGATGAATGGCCACTGGCATCAATATGGCCAGGGCGCCTATGTTATTCATAAAAGCGGAAGCCAGGGCCACAATACCCGACAGTACACCGATTTGAAGCGTCAGATTTTTCCCTGTTTTTTCCAAAACCCGGGAAATGATATCCACCAAACCTGAGTTCTGCAGCGATTGACTTACCACCAGCACGGCAGCTACCGTGATGACCGCCGGGTGTCCGAAACCCAGGAATGCTTCTTCAGCAGGTACGATGCCCACTACAACCAGGGCGAACAGGGCCAGTAGCGCGACTACGTCATACCGGATTTTGTCCCAGATAAAGAAGGCCAGGGCAGCGCCGAGCGTTAGAAACACGATAACCTGTTCCATAGAATAGCGGTAATTTGATGGCAGCTAATATAGGGTATCGCCCCCGAATTTTAAAAGTAAAGGAACGGTGTACCGGCGGCTGTTATTATGACTTGCGGATTTAACGTGCTATCTTTGCCGTTTCAATTCAGCACCGGATAAACAATGATTCATTACAAAAGCAGGGAAGAGATAGAGCTCGTCAGGGAAAGCGCGTTGATCGTTAGTAAAACACTGGGAATGTTGGCCAGGGAAATAAAGCCCGGTGTTACCACCTTATACCTGGATAAGCTTGCTGAGCAGTTTATTCGTGACCATGGCGCCGAACCGGGCTTTTTGGGCCTGTACGACTGCCCCTCTACATTGCTGACCAGCGTAAACGAAGCCGTTGTTCACGGGCTTCCCACGAACAAGCTGCTACAGGACGGCGATATTGTATCCATTGATTGCGGCGCTTTGAAAAGCGGATTTTACGGGGACCACGCCTACACCTACACCGTGGGCGAGGTTTCGCCAGAGGTGCTACAACTGCTGAAAGTGACCAAGGAAAGCCTTTACCTGGGCATAGAGCAAGCCGTGAAAGGCAACCGGATAGGTGACATCAGCTTTGCCATTCAGGATTATACCGAACGAAAGCATGGATACGGTGTGGTGCGTGAGCTGGTGGGGCATGGCCTCGGCAGAAAAATGCACGAATCTCCCGAAGTGCCTAACTACGGAAAGCGGGGAAAAGGCCCCGTAATCAAAGACGGGCTGGTGATTGCCATAGAGCCTATGATCAACATGGGCACACACCGGGTGAAGCAGCTCAGCGATGGCTGGACAATCGTAACCCGCGATGGTCGCCCGTCGGCACATTTTGAACACAATGTGGCGATCATTGATGGCAAGCCGGAAATACTTTCTACATTCAATTACATAGAGGAAGCACTCGAAGTGGTGCTGTATTAGCATAACATCCCATCGTGAAATTCTGTAGCAACTGCGGCAACGATCAACTCCAATACCTCATCCCACCGGGCGACCACCGTGAGCGCTACGTGTGCCCAAAATGCCATACCATTCACTACCAAAACCCCCTCGTGGTGGTAGGTTGTCTCGTCGTTTACCAGGGCAAAATACTGCTCTGTCGGCGCTCTATAGAGCCTCAAAACGGCCTTTGGAACCTCCCTGCCGGATTTATGGAAAATGGAGAACGGGCGGAGGACGGTGCCCAAAGAGAGACGTACGAGGAATCAATGGCCAAAGTAGAGATCGTAAAGCTTCATGCTTTGTTCAGCCTTCCACAGGTAAACCAGGTATACCTGCACTTTCTTGCTACCATGAAGGAGCCCCACTTTGAGACCACGCCCGAAAGCTCGGAAGTAAAACTCTTTTCTCCGGAAGACATTCCCTGGGATGACATCGCATTTGAGTCGTCGCGGTTCGCACTCAAGAAATACCTGGAGCACGGCCCGGATTACCAGGGTGTGCACGTGGGTAGCTACCTCAAGCGCGAAAAGTGGATGGATGGGCCCGTGTGGTAGAGCGAGGCCGCTAATTAGACAGCTCCACCCCTTCTTTTTTCATTCGTAATATGCCGCCTTCCACATTGCATACATTTTTGAAACCCTGCTGTTGCATCGCACGCTGCGCCCTGGCACTCCGTACGCCAGATCTGCAGTACACATAGTATTGCTTTGCGGTATCCAGTTTGGCTATTTCCTTCGAAAAATCAGTGTCGTTTATGTTGATCAGCAAAGCCCCCGGAACATGTCCCTCGGCATACTCAGCAGGCGTACGTACGTCTATCAAGATCGCCGCTGTCGAATCTATGTTGGCGACACTCCCCGCCTCTACAATGCAGTCTTTTTTTTGCCCGCTGCATGCCAGGTAGCAGGCGCCGGTGAGCATGGCCAGCAGCCATATAGTTATTTTCGATGTATTCATATTTAATCCTAATGTGGTAGTTTACTTTTCACGAGTCCATACACCCAAACACCGGAAATGGCGCTGAGCAGCACTACGGCGAACACCCAGTAACCACTGCCAAACAAGGCATAGATAGGCCCTGGGCAAGCACCGGTAAAGGCCCAGCCAAGCCCGAAGAGCAGTCCGCCAATGACCAGGCCGTGGTGGTAGCTTTTGTCTTTGAGGATGATATCCTCATCTTCCAGTGTTCTTCCGCCTTTTCTTTTCATAATCAGCACGGAGATAATCCCCACAGCAATGGCAAGACCCAGTACGCCGTACATGTGAAAGCCCTGGAAACGAAACATTTCCTGGATTCGGAACCAGGAAATCACCTCTGATTTTATCAGTACAATGCCAAAGTACATGCCTGCTATTAGATATTTTACGTTGTTCATGTTAGCGTAGAATTAAAGGTAAGAGAAAAAAGGTGGAAATGAGTCCGCCAATGAAAAAGCACACGGTGGCAATGAGCGAAGAAAGCTGAAGGTTAGCCATGCCTGTGATGGAATGCCCCGAGGTACAGCCGCCGGCGTAGCGCGTACCGAAGCCCACGAGGAAGCCCCCCACTATCATAAAAAACATTCCCTGGAACGTGAACAGATTTTCCCAATTGAAAATATCTGCTGGCACCAGGCCTTCAAATTGTGTAATGCCGAGCGCTTTCAGGTCATTTACCGTACTTGTCGAAATGGCTACCGGAGAGCTGTCCGTCATGAATTCTCCCGCAATGAAGGCGCCGATAAAAATCCCGGCGACGAAGAAGAGATTCCACAGATGATCTTTCCAGTTGTAGTCGAAAAACTTGATTTTAAATGGCGAGGTGGCCGCGCAGATGTGCTTGAATGAACGGGATACGCCAAAAGGCTTGTTTCCCAACCAGAGCAGCAGCGGCACCATTATCCCGATCAGGGGACCAGCTACATACCAGGGCCACGGCGTTGTCAACCATTGAATTTCCATAGATGATAAAATTTTGTTAAAAATAAATTTCCCTCAAAAAAGAATCTGAACTACGAAGTTCGGCATTTGCCGGGGCATTCTTTTTGTTTTTGCCGCACAAATGTTCGTCGATTTTTGGTGATTTTGTCTCTGAAGAAAAAGTTGAAACCAAATTAGCATTAAAAAGTTTATATCATTGCATTTTGAAAAAAGGTTCGGGGTAGCCATTTCGGTGCCGGTAACGATAATCCTCTCAAAAATGAGGGACTTAATTAGGGAAAGCGATGTCAATAGATAATTTGAGAGTGGGTAAGAGCTATTTTTTGAGGAACTACCAGGAGACGGCTTCTTTTATGGTGCTCGAAGCTTCTGGAGAGAAAGACTTCGTGGTCAAAGACCTGCTTACCCTGGAGATATATAAGCTCAGCCACCTGATCCGCTATGGTATCGGAAACGACTTTGAATTGAGAGAACTCGATTAGACACCCGGCGGGAAGACCTTTCAAGAGCTTAAAAGTTTTTCAACCTCTGTTTTGAGTACGGGCAGGTGTTTGACGATCACATTCCAAACGAGGACGTTATCTACTGAATCCATAAATCGGAAATTTAGTCTGATTAACTTCTTCGATAAAATATGGATTTCTAAGAGAACGCTCCGTCAGCAGATCTACTTTTCTTTTGGTAAGGTCTTCGAGTTCAAAAATGAGATTCCATAGCACTTCACCGGCTTCTACGGGATCAATGTCGTCCTGAAGATTCACGATCAGATCGAGATCGCTTTCTTCACTGAATGAATCGCTGACTACCGAGCCGAAAAAGTATGCATTTTTCACTTTGCTCATCTTAAGTAGTCTCTTGATTTTAGGAAGGAAAGGAAGTATGGATGAATGAATCATACCGCGTTGATTTAGTTGTTACTAAACGGATCAAAGGTAAGACATGTTTTTCCGATTGTAAACCCCTGCCGTTGCGAAAATAGAATCATTGTTGTTTTGTGCAAGGACTACCTTGTCCGCGGTAGCTCCACGGGCATCACGTTTCTTCCAGTTGAAATACTTCTTCCACAGCGACACCGAAAAACCGGGCAATTTTGATCGCCAGAATGGTGGACGGCACAAACTTGCCGTTTTCAATGGTATTGATGGTTTTTCGTGTTACATGTACCGCATGCGCCAGATCTTCCTGGGTGATGTTTTTCATGGCCCGGAAAACCTTTATTTTATTGGTAAAAGCAGGGCTTTCCATCTTAGTTTTTTTGGTAGTAGAGCGATGCGCCTAATGCCGCTGCTACGCCAAGAAAAAGCGTAACCTGGCCGGTTAAGAGGCCTGACAATGGATAGAATGCGCCTATTGCAATGAATCCGGCAAGCGAGGCCAGCATGGTCCAGAAGCCCCAGGTCATGGCTTTGTGCTTGTAGTGCTGGTCGAGTTCGTTGTCCAGCGCGTCTTTCAGCCTGCTGTCTGATTTTATTTTTCGGGCCAACCTGAGAAAGCGAATCAGACTCCACACAAATAAAATCCACCCGAAGAACCCTGAAACGCCTAATACCGCGATAGCCCATTGGCTTTGGCTGATACCACCCAAAATAATGGCGCCAAACAGCAGCACCCATCCCACGGCAAACCATTTCAAGAGGTTGTACCGCTCTTTGTCCATCTTTTCAATCATCGAATATTCCATCTTTATTATTTTTGTTTTGTAACTTTTGTTTATCAAAAAGTAACCTTTGTGTTACAAACATAGGTAAATAAAAACGAATGGCAAATAGTAGCGCGAAAAAACTTGACAAAAACGACAGGCATTAAAGGGTACAACGCCGATGTAGGGCGTGCACGTTACACCGCTACCGGGGCTTTGATATGCGGGTGAGGATCGTAGTTTACCAGCTCAAAATCTTCAAATTGGAATCCGAAAATGTCTTTCACATCGGGATTAATCTTTATTTGAGGTAGAGGTCGTGGTTCGCGCGAAAGCTGTAGTCTGGCCTGTTCCAGGTGATTCAGGTAGAGGTGAGCATCGCCAAAGGTATGAACAAAATCGCCGGGCTGTAGCCCGCATACCTGCGCCATCATCATGGTAAACAGCGCATAAGAAGCAATGTTGAACGGCACGCCCAGGAAAATATCCGCACTGCGCTGGTAAAGCTGGCAGCTGAGCTTTCCTTCGGCTACATAAAACTGGAAAAAGGCGTGGCAGGGTGGTAGCGCCATTTTTTCTATCTCACCTACATTCCAGGCGCTTACGATGATCCGGCGCGAGTCGGGGTTGTTTTTTATTTGATCTACCACCTCCGATATCTGGTCTATATGGCGGCCATCTGCCGTAGGCCAGCTCCGCCATTGGTAGCCGTATACAGGGCCCAATTCACCCTCTTCGCTGGCCCATTCATCCCATATACTTACGCCATTGTCTTTCAGGTAGCGGATGTTGGTATCGCCTTTCAGAAACCACAGCAATTCGTGAATGATGGACCGAAGGTGCAGCTTTTTGGTCGTTACCACGGGAAATCCCTTGCTGAGGTCAAACCTCATTTGATGCCCAAACACACTGATGGTACCTGTGCCGGTGCGATCGTGCTTTTTCACACCGTTCTCCATTACGTGAGCCATTAAGTCGAGGTATTGCCGCATGGTGTTAGATTAATATATTTGCTGATAGAACGTTTCTGATGAATAGCCAAAATTAACGCATGACGGGTTCACGGGGAAATTTTTCGGGGTTAATTTGTTGCGTATGTTTGTACCGTGGGCGGCGAACTGTCTTTTTCCGTGGCTGGAAGTACCTTCAGAGCCTATGCTAATAATGATAAATAAATGGAGCCCGTAACGGAACATACCCGAAAAAATAAGCGCTTCAATGCGAGAGTACTGAAAAGGGCGGCTATCATCGGCTCCATTGTGCTGCTGCTTGGCTTTTCGCTGTCGGCCTTTCTTTCAGCCTATACCAATAAAATTGCGGGGCTGATCATTGAAGAGCTGATCCGCATGAGGTCCGACGGCGCATACACCATTCAGTACGAAGAGCTCGACTATTCATTTTTGAAGCAAACGCTCACGGTGCGAAACCTGGAGCTGAGCGTGGATACTACCAGTGAAGACTTCATCGGGATTATCAACACCGGCGGTGAAGTAGCCTTCAGTGCAAGCGTGCCTCTCATGTACCTCGACATCACCGATGTATGGGCTATTTATTTCAAAAAACAGTTGAAGATAGAGGGCGTGCGGTTTGACGATCCTGTGCTCAACCTGAAAAGTTACCGGGAGGAAGAAGGCATCGCCTGGCAAAGCGATGCAGGATCGCTGTACAACGTCATTTCTGAGCATTTGCGGGTTTTCAGGATCAATGACCTGGAAGTAAAAAATGGCAGCTTTCAATTTGAAAAAATGCGTGGCGGGCTCCGCCATTATTCCATAGAAAATATATCTTTTCGGATCAGCAATTTTCTCCTCGATAGCGAATCGGGCAGGGGCGGGGATAAATTTTTCTACACGGATGATATTGACATAGAAGCGCTAAACCAGCGCATCTACCTCAAAGACAGTATTCATGTGCTTTATTTTAAGAAGCTGGTGCTCTCCACCACCAAATCAGAGATCACAGTGGATAGCCTGGTGGTTTCGGAAAACGAACGCACAAATCCGCAGAACAAGCAAATCGATTTTTATAGCTTGTATGTGCCCTCCATCACCATCCAGAACGTGGACTTCAAGGCGGCCTACAACGAAGAGCTGTTGAACATCGGCAAGCTCAACATCTACCTCCCCACGATCAATATTTCGGATTTCCCGAGGAAACCCAGCAGCGCCGATACCACCAAGCCATCGGCGGCAGCGCTGATCCTCGATTACTTTTCAAATATCAAGATCGATTCCTTTGCCTTGAAAAATGCT
The DNA here is from genome assembly GCA_964444895.1 of uncultured Roseivirgaceae bacterium. GTDB lineage: Bacteria > Bacteroidota > Bacteroidia > Cytophagales > Cyclobacteriaceae > CAJXNP01. The sequence continues at coordinate 8,100 of CAYUJK010000014.1, read as the reverse complement.
ACTTTTGGATACCAGTTTCTTAGCGAAACACGTAAGCAAGGGTTCTCGCTTGATAGCCTGAACGTGGAAGTGACGCAATTCAGACTGGATTCTTCCAGCGTCATCAGCCATCGTCCGCTGTATTACGAAACGCTGGAGTTTAGCGTGAAAGACTACCAGTTTGCCTTACCAGACAGCATCCATATTTTCTCCTTCACCCATCTGGAAGGATCAACCATACGGCAAAACATGAGCTTTGAAGACCTGCGGATAGAGCCCCGCACGGATGTAAATCTCCAAAAGCTCCTTGCAAAGAACAGCAAAAACAAAACATTTGATATTCACTTTCCCAAGGCGGTGTTTTATGATGTGGAGGGACAGGATTTTTTCAATACAGATACCCTGAGAATCCGTAAAATAGAAGTGAAAAAACCTAGGGTCGATTTTGTGGAGTACCCCTCTCTGTCGTTTGAGCGTGACTACTCTGATTCACTTATTTTCAACTTCTTTCCGCTTCTGGAAGGTTTTGCCAGCGCCGTGTACATCGGCGAAGGGAGCTTTGAGGAAGGGGATTTTTCCTGGTTTTTGCGGAGCGCTAAACTCACACCTCAGTACCGTGTTTCGCAGTTTAACCTGCGGGTCCATGATATCCGCATTGACTCGCTCACCCCCGGCAGAAAAAGGCTTCTATCGGCAGAAAACTTCGATCTCTTCTCCGAAAAAGTAATTCTACAGCGTGAATCGGATGACTTTCTGTTTTTCAGCGATAATGTTTTTTATTCCGGGGAACAGCAGCGGCTGAACGCCGAGAATGTAGAGTTTACTTTTTTTCATAATGAAGATGGAGGTAGCAATGCCGATGCGGTAAAGGTAAAGTACCTGCAATGTGGAGGCTTGAATCTGAACCAGGTATTCAGCCGCGAAAAAAGCAGGATAAGATACGTGAAAATAAGGCAGCCGGAAGTAAGCATATCGGGCAAGGCCAGGAAAAATAAAAATGGACAGAAAAAGACGCTGCGTACAGATTTGCTGGGCGATACCGATATAGGCCTGTTCAGCATTGAAGATGGTAACTTCGATATCGCCCTGGGGAATAACCGGCATTTTTCGGTCAGGAATGTCTTTTTTGAATTCAATGACTTCCGCTCTAACTCCAAACGGAAGACTCGCTTCACGCTTGATCACTACCTGCTCAGGTTTCGTGACCTCGCGTACACCGATTCGCTTCAAAACCGGCTTGAAATTGCCAGAATGAACTACAGCCCCACAGATTCTACTACCGTGCTTAATGGCTTAAAATTTATATCGGCGGCGGGGCGTCAGCAGGCAAAAGGCTCCCAGTACATCCATGTGCCCGTGGCCGTCATAGCTCACTGGAGGCCGCTAAACCTGTATTTTCACAATGAAATAAGCCCCGATCATATTGAACTAAATGACGCCGAGATAAGCATCGTGCGGCCGGCGAACAAGGTGAAACGCAAGCGCACCAGGGCCGGCGATATGATAGATAAGATAAGTGCTTCGCGGCTGATGATCAACAACGGAAAGCTAAACTATCGCAAGGACATGGAAAGCGGAGATTCCCTGTTTTTCAGGTCAGACCGGATAGACCTCACCGTTCACAGGTTTGCCATAGACAGCACCAATGCGGAAGAAGACATTTTTTCCATTGAAAATATCGAAACCAACCTTCAGCAAAACCTGGTAACGTTTCATCGCAGCCCCGACTCCGTATACATCGGCTCAGTAGTAAAGGAAAGAACCGGCAACAGCTTTGATCTCTATGACTTGCTGTATAAAAAATACGCCCCCTCGGGCAACGAAGAGATGTTTTCAGGCGAGGTGGAGAAGATGCAGATAGTAGGCTTCGATTTTGAAAAACTGAATGAGAAAAGCCTGGAAATGGACGCGCTGCATCTGTCGCGACCATCGGTGGCCTACAACGACCGGCTGGCGGAGGGAGAGGCAGACCCCCGTGGGTTGGTGTTTTTAGAAGGACTCACGCCCGACAGCAGTGCCTACCTCAAGATCCGCATTGATGCCATCACGGTAGACTCCGGCACGGTAGACCTTCTTTTGAAAGAAAACTTGTATCCGCAGCCGGTGAACCTAAGCGACTTGGGTGTGCGAATTCGTGGCTTTGATACTGGCAATAGCGGTAAAATATTACGGTCGGATGATGTAACGATTAGTTTTGGAGGCATCCGCTACGATTTGCCGGATAGCCTGAATTATATACAAACCGGCAGACTGACGCTGTCGCTGAGCGACTCTACGCTTTCACTGGACGGGCTATCGCTGATACCCAAGGTAGATAAGTACGACTACGGCGACCTTGTAGGCACCCAAACCGACTATTTGAAAATCAACTCGGGAACATTGAGCCTTCGCGGGCTTGACTTTGAAAAACTGCTGATAGAAAAGGCTGTAACAGCGCGGAAATTTGAAGTGAATGACCTCGATATCTATGCATTTCGCGATAAGCGGATACCGATAAAAGAAGAGATATTTAAACCGCTTCCCCAGGAACTTTTGAGAGGGCTGGATGTGTTGCTTAATATAGATACCGCGGTGCTGCACAACGGGCACATCCGGTACGACGAATTTGCGGAAGAAGCCATAAAGCCCGGTGAGGTTGAGTTTTCCAATTTGAATGCGAAGATAGCCAATATTTATACCGACAAAGCGCTGGTAAGCAAACACCCGAAATGCGTAGTGCAGGCAGAAGCGCTGATGATGAATGAAGGGAGGCTTTCGGCTACGTTCCGGTTTGACATGCTGAGTCCTGAAAATTATTTCAACCTTGAAGCTACCCTGGAAGGGATGGACCTTCAGCCGTTTAACAGGATACTGGAGCCCATCGCCTTCGTAACGGTGCGAAAGGGCAGGAACAAGAAACTGTACCTCAAGGTGCTGGCCAACGATGACGTGGCGCTGGGAAGTATGTTTTTTGAATACGATAACCTGCGCATTTCGCTGATCAGCAAAAACACGTACGATACCCGGGGAATGGGGGCGTCTATTGGAAGTTTCTTTGCCAATACGTTTATCATCAACCGCAACAATCCCAGGTTGATCGTGCTGCGCGAGGGCGAGATTTACTTTGAGCGCGACAAGACCAAGTCGATCTTTAATTACTGGGCAAAAATATTTTTCAGTGGCATAGTAAGCAGTATCGGCGCCAAAAGCAACAAAAAGGAAATCCGCAAGTATGAAAGAATGGAGGGAGAAACAGTGTTGGAGAAATAATACTTTAAATGATAAAGCCATGATGGAACTTTCAAAAAAATCAGTACTGCAGGAAGTAAACAAGGAGTTGGAAGAGCTGGAGGCCCTCATCCTCAAGGGCGCAAAAGAACTCGAAGGTCTGTACCTGGAAAAAAGGGAGGCCTTCTCGATGCTGGTAAAAAAAGCGCACGACTACATCACCGAGCTGGAGCGAAACAGTGAAGAGAAACTGCAACACCTGAAGAAAAACTCACAATACCTCGTAGATACGCTCGACAAGGATTTTGACTTTTCCTATACGGAATACGACGACGCCCGGCACGACCTGAAGTCGGCGCTTCACGACTTCGAAGCCAGTCTCGAAGGCTACTACAAGGCCCTGGGCGATGAGGCGATGGCGGCCAAGCAAAAATTTGAAGCGGAGATGCGGCGGGGCATTGACCATATCAAAGCAGATTTGACGCTGCAAAAGTCTTACCTGGACCACATTAAAGACACGTCCGTAAGCGAGTGGGAGGAATGGATGCTCAGCAAGCAGGCAGACCTGAACACGCTGAAAGGAAAGATTGACGCAGCGATCTCTGACTCAAAGCAAAAAGTGGGAAAATTCAATGAAGAAATCCACGAGGCGTACGACCACCTGATGCTCGCCTTTGACGAACTGAAGGAATAAGTTTTTCTTAGCGCTCGCAGCAGGTCTATTTTCTCACGATTTTATCCCTTATCTCCTTCCAGGTGATGAGCTGGATATCCTTGTCGCGGATGATCTTTTTGGCTTTTTCACTGCTAAAGAAATCGAAATCTTGCTGCCTCCAGGGTGCATGGTAGTACGGATGACCTTCTGTCATGGCCTGCATTTCATCGTCGTCGTAGGCGGCGTGCAGGATAATGCAGTTTAGCCCCGGCTCCAGTGCTTTCAAGGTGTTTGAGTAAAATGCCTCCATGCCTTCGTTGTCATAGTTTTCAGGAGAAGCCGAATAGATACGGTCCACGACGACGTCTTTCTCGTTGATGAAAGAATTCATGTCGATGCCATACCAGGCGCTGAGCATCGGGCCATTGAGCATCACGGGTACCCGGTATTTGCGGCCCAGCTCTATGTATATTTTCAGTAACTCCGGCGTGGAAAAAGCCGCACCCATATGGGCATCGAAATGGGTAGGATTGATGCCGAAGGCGATGGCGCGCTCTATTTGGGCAGTAAGTTCCTTTCGCACCTCGTCAGGTTTTGCCTGGGCTGTTAGCTTTTGTACAGAGTCAAAAAAATAGCCGGTCGTATCCAGGAGGCTGGCTACATCCTTTCTGTCGGACACCGGGCTCCATTTGTAGGGATGCCACTCACTGTTGAGGGTGAGGTGCAGGCCCAGGTCGGCCTCCGGGTTTTGGCGGGCGTAGCGGGCTATTTCCGGAAACCACGGGCAGGGCACCATGATGCTCGCCGAGTTTACAATGCCATTTTCCAGCGCGTAGATGCTGGCGCGATTTTCCGAATGCGAAACGCCGAGGTCGTCAGCGTGGACGATGAGCAGCTTGGTCTCCTTGGCATACCCCAGCTTTTCCTGGAGCGACTGCTGCGCGTACGCGGCGCCGAAGAGAAGGTTTATCAGTAAGAGTGGAAGGTATTTCATCTGTTTAAATTTAAGTCCGAAGACGGAAGACCGGAGACGGAAGTCGAAAGAAAGCCACTTCGGTCTTCTATCTTCCCTCTTTTAATCTTTTTGCTCCTCAGGGTACAGCACGATGGTAGCCTGGTTTTCAAAGTTGAAATATTTCTTCGCTGTTTCCTGGATATCTTTGGAGCTTAGTTTGTTGATGCGTTCTTCGTATTCGAGCAATTCCTCCAGGCTCCATTCATACATCAGGCTGTTTTTGATGACATCTCGCCAGAAATTGTTTTGCTTCAGGCTCACTTCCATCTCGCGCTTTTGCGTCTCCTTTACCTTTGTCATGTCTTCATCTGATGGGCCGTCGTTCTGAATTTTTTTGATCTCTTCATGAGCGGTTTTTATCAGGCTTTCCACGTTTTCCGGGCCGCAGGGAAATGAGACGGTGAGCCGGTAGTTTTCGTAGGGAAACATCGACGGTTGCGCATAGGCGCCCACATTGTACACGCCGCTTTGCTCTTCTCGCAGTATTTCAATCAGTTTGATGGAGAGCGCTTCTGCCAGGGAGTTCAGGTAGTAATTAGTCTTACGGTCAAACTCGTACTCATCATGGAAATACATGTATACCAGCGACTTCGGATCGTTGCCGCGTTTTACTTCCTTTTTTACGACACCCTGAGGCGGGCGCACGCCATGGTCTTTGAAGGTTTCGTTGCTTTGCGTGGCGGGCAGCGACGCCAGGTACTGCGCTAGCAAGGGCTTAATATCGTTTACCTCGAAATTACCGACAAAAACAAATGTAAAATCACCCGCATCCGCAAAGCGCTCCCGGTATACTTTAAACACCTGGTCAAAGCTTACTTTTTCGAAGTCTTCTTCCGTAGGATACCCAATGGCTCGTGGGTGGCCTTGTGCCAGGAATTTCACCCGCTCGTTGTAAAAGTAGTTCATCGGGTTTTCCAGCACATTTTTGAAATAGGCCCGCAGCCGGCTCAGGTATGCATTGTACAGGTCTTCGTTTGCATTGGGCTCTTTAAATGCCAGGTGAATGAGTTGAAACATGGTTTCCGCATCTTTAGGAGCGCAGGAACCGCTCATTCCTTCTTCGATATCATTGATGTAGGGGCTAACGCCGGCGACCTTTCCCGCCAGCAGCTTTTGCAAATCGCTGGGGGAGTACTTGCCATAGCCGCAGCCCTGCACGATGGCGTCGGCAAAGGCGGCCGAACGAAACGCATCGTCGCCATAGAGCGAAATGCCTCCCATGCTATAGGCAGTAAAAAGAATCTCGTCATTCTTAAAATCGGTAGGCTTCAGAGCCACTTTTATGCCGTTGGAGAGCTCCAGGTAGGTGACGCCCGTTTTCTCGTTCTTCGTTTCGGAAGTGATGCTTCCGGCTACCGGCATGTCGTCCAGCAGTTGAGCGTCTCCAGCCATATCTTCGTACGCGATAAACTCACTGTTTTTAACTTCGTCCAGGATTGCCAGCAAGTCTTTTTCCTCAGGCAGCATCAGGTCGTCGCGTTTTGGAGCGGTCACAATGATCACCTGGTTATGATCTTTGATGTATTTGGTGCTGAGTGCGTTTACTTCTTCGAGGGTGATTTTCTCCAGGATGTGATTGGCAAATTCATACTCGAAGGTAATGCCCGGCATCGGCTCTTTTTCAAGGTAGTTCCGCTGGTATTCGTCCACATAGTCATTGGATTCCGTTTTTTCCCTTTCGTTAAATGCTCGTTCATAAGACTTCACCAGCTCCATTTTGTACCGGTTCAGCTCGCCTTCCGTAAAGCCGTGCTGTCTAACTTTTTCGTTTTCCGAGAGCACAGCGCGCAGACCTTCCTCGATGCCCGTTTCCGAAACGCCCGCATACACCGAAAAGGCATTTTTGTTGCGGCTCCACGTGCTGCCGTAGTTTACCCCGGCAAAAATAAAGGGAGGGTTAGGCTTTTGGGTGAGTTCGCGAAGGCGAAGATTGAGCATGCCCGTGTACAGGCTGTGCAGCAGCAGGCCCTTGTAGTCGTTCAGGGTTTTAATGTCCTTTACATCGTCTTTGTAAAACACCTGCACGATGGTGTTAGTAGCTTCTTTGTCCGTAACGATGGAAACGCGCGTATCCTGGTGGTCAGGAATCTCAAATTCCGGTCTTGGCGCCGGCTTTTTCGCGGGTTTTATTCTCCCGAAGTAGGTTTTAATTTTTTCTTCGATCAGGTCGGGGTCCAGGTCGCCCACGGCCACTACGGCCATTAGGTCCGGGCGGTACCAGTCGCGGTAGTATTTGATCAGCGACTCGTGGGAGAAACCTTTGATGTTCTCGATCTCCTTTTCAGAGTTCAGCACATCTTTGAATACCGGGTTATTCAGCAGTACGGGAATGTATTCGTTGGCCATTCGGCGGTTGGCGTCGTTGCGCAGACGAAGTTCTTCGAGGATCACACCCCGCTCTTTTTCAATTTCTTCGGGGTCGAAGGTGACGTTGTGGGCCCAGTCTTCAATGATCTGGAAGCCATTGTTGATGATGGTGTCGTTGTCCGTAGGAATGGGTAGGAAATACACCGTTTCATCAAAAGCGGTATAGGCATTGAGGTCGGCGCCAAACTTTACGCCGATGGATTGCAGGTATTTTACGATATCGTTTTTTTCAAAATTTTTGGTGCCGTTGAAGCACATGTGCTCGGCAAAGTGCGCCAGGCCATCCTGGTCCGGGGTTTCCAGCAGGGAACCGGCGTTCACCACCAGCCGCAGAATGAGCCTGTCCTCAGGCTTGCTGTTTTGCCTTATGTAGTAGGTGATGCCATTTTTGAGTTTGCCCGTCCGAACCTTTGGGTCTTTGGGTAGCTCATTTTCCAGGTTGTTGAAAAGCTGGCTGTAGTCCTGGGCTACGGTTGGAAGGCCCGCCAGCGAAAGGAAAATGAGAAGGGATAAAAATACGTTCTTCATAGTGTTGTTATTTACTCCAAGTGATAAAACCATGAGCAATATAAAAGGTATTGTTGGAAGAAGGAAACCGCAAAAAGGAATGCGGGCATTTTCCGGTGAGCATCAGGTAATTTTTGGTTTTATTGGTTTGCGCGTTTGGGAACCTTTGGCCTGAAGAGTAGCTTCCGGTTCGATAATCAGCTACCGGATACAACTAGTAACCAGTAACGAATAACCAGAAATTGAATTCAATACGCAATAACCAACAATCAATGTGTCAAACTTCCAAACTCCCCAATAACTCGATGAACTGAATCAACCTGCTTGCACCTGCTGATTGGTAGGCATGGTCATTGCCGTCAGTTTAGTG
>CAYUJK010000013.1:0-24459 GCA_964444895.1 uncultured Roseivirgaceae bacterium | reverse complement strand
GCCGCTCAGTACAGCAAGAATAAGTTCGTCGATGTTTTTCTGATGCTTCATTACCATTTTCAATACACACAGCAAACAATCGCGAAGGAGAAAACCCGTAATGGAATCTCAAGTTTATTTTAAAAAATGTAATCAGATGCTGATTGGGCGCGATAGATTGACATAATGATAACATATTTGTTTAATCATTGTCAAATTAGCAACGTCAACCTAAGAACAGGAGGATGCTTTTGGCAATTTTGAGGAATGTTTTGGCGGAATTCGTTTCGGCTTTTTTTAGGTATTGCATCACGGCCAGGCGGACTTCTTTGAGGGCGAGTTTCAGATGCACTTCCACGGTTCTTTCAGAAATATCCATCAACTCGGCTACCTCCTTGTACCTGAGGCCTTCGTCTTTGACCAGTTTATACACCATTCGTCGCTTCGGAGAGAGGCTTTCTATGGCGCGGGTGATGTGCTCCCGCAATTCGTCGTCGATAAGCTTTTCCAGTGGCGTTACGTATTCCCCTGAGACAAAATCGTGGTCATCTTCTATCCTAAAAAAGTGGACTCTTTTTTCCCGTTTCAAATGGTTGAGTGCCTCGTGTTTCACGCAGGTGAACAGGTATCCTTCGAACTGCTCCATCAAAAAAACCGTCTCCCTGTTTTTCAGGATTTTCACCAATGCATTCGACACGATATCTTCGGCTACATCGTAGTTAGGAACAAAAAGAATAGCGAACCGGATGAGGCGGGCGTGGTAGTGCCTGAAAAAAACATTGAAGGACTCCCTGTCGTTTTCCCTGGCTATCCGGCAAAAAACCTCCCTCATATCGTTCCTATTTCCTTCCATTTACCCCCTTTTTCGTGATCTCTAAAAACTTTTTGTGGCGCCGAGGCAAAAAATCAAGCATATAAAAATAGAAGTTTAAATTGTATTTTCCGAAAATGGCGCTGCCCGCCCCGGTGAAAATTTTTATTCCGGCGGAAACAACTCTTCCAGGTAGTGCTCAAAATCTCCCGAACTCACGAAGGTCTCCCACGCTTCCAGGGTCAGCCTGCCGTACAATTTTTTCCTGCCATCTACTCGGGCTACCAGGTAGCCTTCCCGACCATTGCAAGAATAGAACCACGCTCCCTGAAAACCCTGCTTCCTGTTAAGCTTGAAATTCTTTACCAACCTGAATTTCGCACCTTCTATTGCCTTTATTTGTATTTCCTGAGACATGTCTTCTAATTTCAGGCTGTCACAGTCGGTAACCTGCGGGCCCATTTCATAATTGTGAGGTACCTGCTGGCAGAAAGCTACGCCGTAGCCCATGACCATTGCCAGTACGAGCAAAGTGGTACGAAGTATCATTTTATTAAATGTATCGGTTTTCATTACAAGACCATCAACATGTAAAAATAAGAAAGCTTTCGCAAACCGATATTGCTAATTTTATTCCCGATTGTCAGCAAACCTTTCACCACGCCCTCTTTTTGTCCACCCAAACACTGCATGACATGAATGTTTACGCCAAAGAATTTCACCTGCTCTACAATGAAATAAGAGGCCGTCTCTCCATCAATAAATGGCAACTTGTGGCTTTTTTACTTATCCTGCTGGGCATCCTGTGGATATCCCGGGTAGAAAACGCTGCAAAAAGCCGGCAGCAAAACTACCTCGTACAACCGCGAAAAGGAGACATTTACAAATTCAGGGTCAACAATAATTATTCAACCTTACTTGTTGTAGCCGTGGGTCCTGACAGCATCACGGTGTACCCCAACCAGTACGAGTCAGAAAGAAAAGCACAGATAGGTCTGATTGACAAACCGGAAAACTACATGTTTCTACCGATGAGCTTTTCGAAAGACCAGTTATCTGCCATGTATCACGAAGGTACTATCTATGAAATCCGCCGGTAGCATTTTCCTACCGGGCGGCAATATTGGGTCTTTGCCTGATGTAGAGGCCTTGTTCAATACAGTCCAGCATAAAGTGGGCCGCCGCCCTGCGGCTAATGGTCATCTTAAGTTTTGTGGCAGCATCCAGGGCTACATCTACTTCCTGGTTTCCCGTCGCATTGGTAAGCCCTACGGGCCGCACCACTGTCCATTCAAGCGACGACTGCTCCAGCAGTAGCTCCTGGTTTTCATGTTCGCGGTAGGCGGCGCCGATATTAGAATGGTCAATAAGCCACCGAAACGGAGCGGGTAGCGATGCGCGTGTCTCTGCTACCCCATAGGCCGACATGACGACCACCCTATTGACACCTTCATTTTCGCACTGCGAAATCACATTTTTTATTGTAACGGAGAGAAAGTCGAGGGGCGTTCTGAGCTTAGACCAGGGAAAATCGGAGTTTCTGGAAATGTTTAACACGCTCATCACCGCTTCGCACCCCTGCATGGCAGCGCTTACATCTTTTGCCTTGGTGGGGAGTCCCTCGAAAACGCTAAGACGGCTGTTTTCAACGGTCACTTTGTGCTTATCCCGCACCAGTACATGAACCTGATGCCCCCTGGCCAGGGCTTCGGAAAGCAGTAATTTCCCTGTGCGGCCAGTAGCACCTAATATCAATATTTTCATAGGCAACAATCGCTAAGGTTCTCCACATGTTCCACGTGTTTTACTCATCACAGTTTCCGCTTTTCCTTCACTCTTTCGTAAAGAAAATGCATCAGGCCGTCTTTCAGCCCCACGTCTGGCACAATCATCGAGGAAGCATGTGACCATTCCATTGCCGACATATAGATGTCGAGCGCAGGTACGATGACGTCTGCACGATCGGGATTTAATAGCAACACATTTATCCGGTCTTCCAGGCTGTAGCCTGCTATGAAGGCCTGTGTTTCTTTTAGCTTCTTCAAAGAAACCGTTCCGCCGGGTTTTTTCCCCGATAGCTCAAATGCTTTGGAAATATTACCCCCCGTTCCGATGGCGGTTATTCTTCCATATTCTTTTTTTATATTGGCGCGAAGCCAGGCCTTCATTTCATCCCACACTTCAGGAATGTCGAATTTCTCCAGCCTTCTTACCGAGCCCAACTTAAAAGATCGCGATATCAGCTTTTCGTTGTTCACATAAAGGTTAAATTCCGTACTACCCCCGCCCACATCAATGTGCAAATAGGTGTGCTCGCTGTTGAGAAACGAATTGAGCGATTTATTGATGAGCTCTGCCTCCAGGTCGCCTTCAATGATGCTGATCTCAAGACCGCAGGTATCTTTCACAAGGCGGGTGATTTCCGGGCCGTTTTCTGATTCGCGCATGGCAGAAGTGGCGCAGGCGTAGTAATCGTCTACTTCGTAAAGATCGATGAGCATCTTAAATGCCTGCATTAGTTTGATGAATTTCTCCTCTTTTGGCGGGCTTATTCGCCCAAGTTTAAATACATCCTGCCCCAAACGCAGGGGAAAGCGGATGTATTCAACTTTCTTAAAGGTGGTTTTTTCCTGGTAATCAATCACATGCGTCACCTGCATTCTTATGGCGTTAGAGCCGATATCAATAGCCGCTAATTTCAAAGGTAAGTTGTTTTTTTTTGGCAATATTGGCATTTAGAGTTTGCAAATCAAAGGCTATTTTATGAAAGATGTATTCTCCAAAACATCCGCTAATCCCCTGTGACAGCGCTGGGATGATGGAATATTGGATTAATGGAAAACTGGAATATTGATAGAGGATAGCCCTGCCGCAACATTTCTAAGACCTTGCCTGCGGTCTGTTTTTCCCTTTTTCGGCAATGAACCGGTGGATAACATTGGGGATGGCTATGCCCAGGGATATGCCCAATAAAATGAGCGCTGTTTGCAGGCCGGAGTGAACGGTTTCTGCCAGCTTCGGCACGCGATCCTGCGGCTCAAGGTACACGAATTGCCATATTCCCATTAGGGTTTTGTAGGCAAATACTCCGGGTATCAAGGGTATCATTCCCGGTATAGAAATGACATGGCCCGGCGTATCAACGCGGTACGACCAGTAAGCGGCCCATACACCTACACTCAGGGCGCCCAGGAAAGTACCGAATGCGAGGGACGGTGAATTTCCGGCAACCAATGCTCGCACCACCAGGGCTATTCCACCGGACAAGGCGGTGACCAGCAACACTCTGACGGGGACATTGAACAAAACGGCAAACGCACCTGCCGCTACAGTACCCAAAAGAAACAGCGAAATAAGTTTATGATAATCCATTTTAGATTTTTTCAATATTCAGAATATTCATGGCCATGATCATTCCAAAGGCGATAGCACCCACGATCATTGAGCCCACGATGGCACGGGTAAGGCCTACCATCGTAAAGCCATCCACCATGTCGTCAAGCGAGTTGATCAACTGAACACCCGGCACCAGAAACAGCACCGAAGAAAGCATGGCAAAATGCGACTGTGCGCTCCACAGTGTTAGCGCCAGCACACCGCTCACCAGTGTGGCAACAAACGCAGATGCCGCAACGATCATGTACAGATTGATTTGGCGCTTGAATAGTTCCTGGCGCACAAATAGCGCAAATGCCGAGGCTACCACCGAGAAGCTCGCTGCTGCATAGTCGCCTCCCAGGATTTTGCAGAAAGCCCCACAGCCCAAGCCGATGGCCAGGAGGGTAAACCATCTCGGATAGTGGTGATGAATGGCTGCAATGCGCTCCAGCTCACCGTTGTACTGCTCCAGCGACATCCCTTCGCGGGTCACCTTTACCGACAACCTGCTGATAGCGGATATAACCGTCATGTTCACCAGGTGCCGGGTACACTTCTGGGCTTTGGTAAATGACTTTCTCCCGTCGCTGATAGTGATCATCAGGGTGGTGTAGTTGATGTGCATGTGCATCTTGTCGGGCGGAATGTTCAGAAACTGGGTTACTCTCCTCAGGTTTCTGTCAATTCGGTTGCTGTCAGCGCCGTTTTGCATCAGTAGCTGGCCGGTGCGCAGCAATAGGTCGACCTTTTCTTCCAGGGTGGCTGTTTCGGTCATGGGTTGCTGGTTATTCGTTATTAAGTTATTCGTTATTAAGCTATTCGGATTGCCGGGTGACGTGGGGTCAGTTCTGGGTGAAGGCAAATGATACGATATTTGCTCCTGCTTTCAGGGCTTCCTGTCGTATGGGTTCCGGATCGTTGTAAATACTCTGATCTTCCCAGCCATTTCCGAGATCACACTCATAGGAGTAAAAACAAACTACCCGGCCCTCGTACACCAACGCAAAACCTTGCGGCGGTTTTCCGTCGTGCTCGTGTATTTTGGGCAGTCCCTCGCTGAAGTTAAACTTCTGATGATAAATGGGATGATTAAAGGGGAGTTCGACAAATTCCAATTCAGGAAATACCTTTTTCATTTCTAACCGCACAAAAGGATCAAGGCCATAGTTGTCATCAATATGAAGGAACCCTCCACCCACAAGGTACTTTCTGAGGTTTTCGGCTTCCTGTTCGCTGAAGACCACGTTGCCGTGTCCAGTCATATAAACATAAGGGTAATGAAAAAGTTCCAGGCTGCCCACTTCCACAATATCTTCTTCGTCAGCGAGACCGATATTGAGGTGTTTATTACAAAAGTCGATAAGATTGGGGAGGGCCGTTTTGTTGGCGTACCAGTCGCCGCCACCGCCATATTTCAATTTCGCTATTTTCAACTCCGATTGCGCAAATACGCTGTGCAGCGCAAAAATGCATAACATCACCGGCACATACACCCTCTTCATAATACCCTTTTTAGAATTTGCCCCATTATACAAAATCTTAATGAATCTGCCCGCTAAATATTGTACAGTGCTGTCAAATAGGAATTGATGGCTACCTATAAAGCTGCGTCAATATCTCCATCGTTTTCTCCTGCCCTTTTCTGTATAGTAGTACCATTTCCCCACGCGTTCGCCTTCGTCGTAGGCGCCTGTATATTCCAGCGAGCCGTCTTCCCTGTAAAAGTACCACTCACCATCTTCAAGACCCTTTTTATATGCGCCCTTCTGCACCAGGTGTCCGCGTTCGTTAAACACCTTCCATTCGCCATGGGGTAAGCCTTCTTGGTAATGGCCTGACTTTCGCAATCTTCCGTTTTCATGATAAAAACTCCACTTGCCTTCATAAAGCCCGTTTTTGAAAACCCCGGCTTTTTCAAGTTTGCCATTTGGATAGAAGTATTCTGACGAATCTTCCTGCAGGCCATTTAGCCAGTTTTCCTTTGCCAGCACATTGCCCCGGGTATCGTAGTAAACTGCTTCGCCGTGAAGCTCACCCTCTTCATAGTGTTCTACGGCGCTCACTTCGCCATTTGGGTAAAAAAAATACCAGCTCCCCGTTTTTACACCTTCGCGGGAATCACCCTTCATTTTCAACACCCCTCCTTCGTAGTATTCCTCCATGACGTTTTGTGCCGCGACCGGCAATGCCAGCAGCAGCCATATCACCAGGACCACCGAATGCTGCACATAAGGAGATGAAAAAATATAGTTGTAAAAAAAATGAATGACAGAGTAACGCATGGAACAACACGTAGAGTAGTACAAATGAGCAAAAATATTTAACATAGGTGGGCAGGGCGCAGTGCTACTACCCCCTACCCACACCAAATCACATTGACACCGGGAAATAAATGTGCGTTTCCCACTTGGTGGTATCTTTTTCAACCTCCGGGTCGGTTATATACACTTCCCAGGAATTGCCCGCTACCTGGTAGCCTTTTTCTTCTATGTATGTCGATACGGCATCGTATGTTGGTTCCATCTCGGAATAGTCACCCATGTGCACGCCTTTTACGACCTTACAGGCCTTTATTTCGCCTGCTTGCAAAGGCATCTTTAAATTTTTTGGCGCCTGTGCCACCACCATGGCAGGTTCAAAGACCATTTTATCTTCGGTATACTCATGCACAATGGCAAAAGGAGGTCCCATCACGGGCAGGCCTGCCTGCTCCATGTACGCCATAATAGCGCCGTACGACTCGGCGTAGGCATTGCCAATCACCTCCATGTCAAAATCCTCTATCGTATTTATCACCCCTATATAAAAGAATCCCGCCACGTCCTCTTCACTAATGGCCACCCGGGGCAGACTTTCGATTTTATTCTTCAGGTTTTGAAGTCCTTCATCGTAGTCTTTGGCAATCATTTCTTCCATATCGACGAAGAGCGCCATCAATCCACGAGTGAAAGGCCCTCCTGTTTCTGACTTGAATCCCCATATCACCTTAGTTCCCCGGCCTTCTTTTTCAAACATCCAGTCGGAGTAAGCTGTGCCCATATCACCAAAATCTAGCGAAGTCTTGATTTCAGAATGAGGCACGGCATCGGTGATCACTTGTTTTCCATTCCCGGAGTTTTCACTGGTCCAGCTCATCTCTGCTCCAGCGCCTGATTCGTTACCGGAATAACTTACTTTCATGGTGCTGTCCCTAAGGTTCCAGGCTGACCATTCATTCCAGGTCTTAAAATTGCTCACGTAATTGTAAATCGTGGCCGGGTCCTGGTCAATCACTATTGACCGCTGCATCTCTACTACTTTGGGTTGGGTAGAGCCATAAATGAAAATCAACACCACCCCTATGACGATGATCGCCAGAATGGTGAGTAGAATTTTTTTTACATTCATTTGTGTGTTGGTTAGTTAGTATGGAATTGAAAACCGCTTGTTGGGTTTCATTTTAATACCAAGTTAGAAAAGTACACACAAAAATGGGATGAATAGGCAATTTTTTATTTATGGAAAACGCCTAAAAAACGCGCGTTCAGCCCCTATTCACTTTCTTCCGGGGGCACGGGTAGTAGAAGGTGCGTCCAGTACGGCGTAATCTCTTTCAACGCTGACGGCAGCTCTGTTCCCGCCGGAGCCTGGTATATGCCCGTCCATCGACCCTCGATGTCTTGCCACATCGCAATATCAAGAGGTTGGCTCAGTTGAATGCTAAAGTTGCCTCTTTTGAAATACCGGAGATCGCTGGCCACCAGGGCCTCAGGTGCGCCCTGTTCATCTAAGCGGATGCCGGCAACGCCTGTTGCGTCTATTTGCACGGAATATCCGTTTACCCTCAGCTCATTTTTTATCGGATCACCGCTGACATTTTCCCCAGCAGATATAAAAATATGGGTGCCATCCAGCAGGCGTGCAAACCCTTCTCTTGGCGGAAAGTAAGAAGTATGTGCGTATCCACGAAGCCGGAAAAACGAGCTATCCTGCAAAGCGGTAGCCGGCGTAATCGCTGCAATATTCCGTGCTTGCAACTCTTCTTTTACCCGGAGAAAGGCCGATTGATTGTCCGGCATTACCTCCATCCTGCCAGGCAGCATTGCTTCACCGTCGAAAGGCCTCCCTTCAAAGTCGCGCGTCCAGTGCCCCACTCGCATCAGCGCTGAGTTTCCCTCAGCAGCTTTTTTAAAAAACTCAGCGGTAGTTGGCAATTCATATTCAGGTTGATACAGCACCACAGCGTCATAGCGTTGTTTGCCATAAATCACCCATCCCTCTCCATCTACGGTCAGGCTGCCGTTCTCAATTTCACTTGTAGGAATGAGGTCTGCGGGGTATCCGGCATGCCAGAGGCTGTCCACAATTTCCATCCCAACATCATCGAAATGCGGGCCCGCCCAGTTCATGGTGGCTGTATGCCCGAATACCACTGCAGCCCGGCAGTCCAGCGGCGCTTCGCTGATGTAGTTGAGCAGGCGTATCCTGTTTTCTGCTCGCATGATGTCCTTATCATAAGCCGAGTAGTACCGCAGGTAGTTTACACGTCCGCCGGCAAGCGCTGAGCCCCACACCTGGTCTTCCAACCGCATGGTATAGTACATGTTGTACCAGAGCGGACTGTCCCACTTTTTACTAAGGGCCGTTCGCACAGCAAAGGGCACGAGTTCGTCTGTCTGAGCCCAGTCGCGTTTGGCTGCCCACCACACCAGTCCGTTCTTTTTGTATTCGTTAAAATCGGGATAGGGCCACCATGTGGCATGCACGGTAACAGCGGCGTCAGCACCGTACATTTCTTTCACTGCATCGTAAAAATCAGCTTCAATTTCTACATTTCTCTCGTAAGACATCCTCTCAAAATGATTCACTGCCAACTGGCGTTCTTCTTCTTTTCCCTTTATGGGAAAAGCCATCAACAGGCAGTCGGATAGGAGGTCTCTTCCACCAGTACGCTGTTTATAGGCATCAGCCCGGTGGGAAGAGTACCAGAAATCCCGCGAGTCTTCGGTGTAAAATCTCGGGTAGTAAGGGGGAAATCCCCATTCATCCTTACAGGCGCCCGCCAGCGGCAAGTCTGCATATTTTTCCAAAACTTCCCGCTGAAAATCGAGCAGGTGCGGAGCAAAAACGTCGGGATAAAACAAAGTAAATGAGGTCATTACACAGGCTTTATTCAATCCCGGGTCTACCTGACTTGGTATTTTTATTCTCATGGAATCGCTGCCCGAGTAAGTGACTTCACATTGGGAAGTAATGTCTACAAGGCTATTGGCCGCTATTCCTTCCGGGTCCTGGCTGTAGGCATATACGCGCAAAAGGGCACTTTCCAGGGCATTGTACTTGGGTATACTGCCCCCGGAATAGTGGTCATTCAGGTCTTTGATGCTCGTAACCGAGGCTTCTGTCGTTTCTCCCCGCTGTATGTCTACTTGCTTAAGGCGAAGTAATGCTTGTTGTTCACCCGGGTATTTGCTGTGAAAGGCTCTTCGGGCAGAGCGAATATCGAGGTCGGGCAAAAAGCCAATATTTTTACTCACAGCATATTCGGTCGCTTCTTTTACCTGTCTGTAAACTTCGTCGTCGGTGATTTCCTTATCGGGAAAGCGCAGAAATGGCACAATGAGATTAAATGGAGAATTTTCAGCAAGGTGATCAATTGATTTTTTATAGCCTGCCGGGAGCAAATCGTTTTTGCCCCATACCCACACGCCTACCACGGGCATAAATTCGTTGGATATTTGGTTGCCGGGCTTGGTTTCGGCGCCGGGCGTATGATAGTTAGGGTACTTTACCTGGGCCTCAGTCGCTGTTGCAGCTACCCAAAAGCCTGTTATGAGTAGTATTTTTTTAAAAGCCATATTGCAGATTTTTGTGTAAAACATATAAAACCAGGTGTCTGGTAAGGAAACAGTGACCGTTTGGTAGCGGCGACGAGTGGCAAAAGACTGGATTGAAACAGAACAGTCGCTTTTAGGGATTCACATAAACAAAATAAGGAAGCCACCCCCTGCTCTCTTGACAAAGGAAAAAACTGATGAATCGATATGCACAGCAGTTTAGTGATAAATAAGAACAATGGAAGACATGCGCTGTACTGTCATTCCATTGTTCTTCCCCGGTACATTCAGGGGTGCTTCCCGGGATAGTTTAGTTATACCCTTCGTTTTGATCCAGGCTATTGCGACTTCTGTCAATTTCTCCCCTTGGAATGGGTAGGAAATAGAGCCTGTCGTCCCAGGTACGAGGTATCAACTCTTTATAAGTATAGGTTTTGGAGTCATCTTCCTGCTTTTCGATGGTGATGCCCATGATGTCTTTTGTTTCAGTTTGCGGGGCAATCATCCACCTTCGCACGTCGAAATAGCGATGGCCTTCAAAAACCAGCTCTATTTGCCGCTCCCGCTGGATTCGCTTCAGCAGTTCATCGCCGCTTTCGGTAACGTCAGGCATATTCACACCGGGCCTGCTACGGACCATGTTCAGGTATTCGCGCGCTACCTCCTCGTTGTTAAGCATGTACTGGGCTTCCGCATAGTTGAGCAAGACTTCTGCATATCGAAACATGATCCAGGGCGACGTGGGCAGCAGGGTGCTTCCCGACGGCGGAATGTTTTCGGGCACAAACTTTTTAAGGTAATAGCCGGTCATCGATCCGTTCCATGCAGCAATAGGCCCTTCACGTGAATCGAGTCCTCCTGTAAACGTTTCTGTTTCGCGTCCCATCCATACAGCGCCGTCGTGCAGGATAGTAGCATAGAGCCGGGGATCCCTGTCAGCATAAGGGTTTTCGGGGTCATAACCTGAGGCGACATTCACGGTTCCATCATCATTGAAAGGCGCCTCGCCGTTGTTCATTTCGAAGGCATCAACGAGGTTCTGCGTGGGTGCATCCGATCCCCATCCGTTGTCGCCATTGCGGCCTACCTGAAAGTGAAGCTCGTAACTGTTGGCCTGGGTGAAATAACGGGCAAAAATGATTTCGCTATTGTGCGCAAGAAAAGTGCCCCTGTAATCGCCATTGAGTGAATAGCCCGCATCAAGCAGGGCCTCAGCAGCGTCTGATGCTGCCTGCCACTTAGCGGGGTCATTGGTAGGATTGTGAAGGGGACTGGCCGCGTATAATAGCACCCTGGCTTTGAGTGCCCTGGCAGCGTCGCCCGAGACCAGCCCCAGATTTCCTTCCGGTTGCTGTGCCGGAAGCACTCCCATTACCTCATCCAATTCATCCACAATAAAGGTAACACAAGCATCATAAGAGTCGCGTCCGACCTGCGAGTCATCTTCCAGATCGAATACATAGTCGATAATGGGTACTCCTCCGTATCGCCATATCAATTGCGCGTGAAGAAAGGCCCTTATAAAACGCATTTCGGCAATCATTTGCTCTTTGGTAGCGTTGTCTATAGGAGATTGTTCTATTTTTTCGAGAAAAATATTCACATCCCTGATAGTGCCGTACGCGTTCTTCCAGTTGTTCATGTATGCCGGAAGATCGCTCACATTATCAGGCGTCAGTTCTCCTCTTGCGATCAGGTAGTAGGTAACGTTTCCCTTGCTGCTTTGCAGTTCATCCGTTCCATGGCCTATCTGTGTAGTTCTATACAGTCCTTGTTGGAAGGCGGCGGCGTAGGCCCCATTCATGTACAGCCGGACCAGGTTTTCATCGTTCCATACGTCGTTGTCAGTGATCCGGTCTACGGGAGTAACGTCCAGCACCTCAGAGCAGGCGCTCAGCATCATTACTCCGGTCAAAAATATTATCAGTCTATTTTTCATATTTGTCAATCCGTTTAGAAGGTTAAATTCACACCCACGTTGAAGGTGCGTTGCTGAGGATAAAACCAGTAGTCGGCCGTTTCAGGATCAAATCCGAGGTCCTTCATGTGGTCATAAATAATGGCCAGGTTATTGGCACTCACGTATGCCCGAACGTACTGCATTCCCACCCTTTGGCTTAGCGATTGAGGGAGTGTGTAGCCGATTTCCAGGTTCTTCAATCGCAGAAACCCTGCATCTACCAACCACTGTGTGCTACGCTGTGTATTGTTGTTGGCATTTTCGGCAGCTCCTCTCGGCATGGTGGCGTTGTTGGTATTCTCAGCAGACCACCGGCCATCGGCCCGCCACTGCAAGAAGTTACCCAGGTTATAGTTCATCACAGGGAAATAATTGTCGGTGCCGTGAAAGGCGGCCACCGCATTTTCCTGTCCCTGAAACAGGATCGACATATCAAAGCTTCCATATTGAAGGTTGATATTGAGGCCATAAACGATTTCCGGGGTGGCAGTTCTATCCAATCGCACCATGTCTCGCGAGTTCAGCACTCCATCGCCATTTACATCTTTATAAATAATATCTCCTGGGCGTGCACCGGGAAGTGTAGGCCTTGAATCCACTTCTTCCTGCGTCGCAAATATCCCTTCGGCCTGGTAGTAGGTTTCGGCTCCAATGGGTTTACCGGCTTTCAACTGGTAGTTTTCCACTCCCGGCACTTCGTTGGTTACCACAACTTTATTTCGCGCAAACGACATGTTTCCGCGAATGGAATAGCTGAACTTGTTGAAGTTTCGCCGGTGCAAAGCCTGGATTTCAAAGCCCTTATTTTCCACCACTCCGATATTCTGGTCGGGCAGCACTATGCCCCGGTAGTCGGGCACAATAGCGGTATTAGGCGTGAGCACGTTTGAGCGGCGAGTGATGAAGTAGTCAAACTCAAAGCCCAGCAAGCCTTTCCAAAGCGACAGTTCAAAGCCGATGTTGGTAATCTTGGCCACTTCCCAGGTAATATTCGGATTAGAGGTGGGGCCAGGAACCACGCCTACCACGTCATTTCCGCCAACTACATAGTTGAAAGCAGAGTTGAAATCGTAAGTGGACAAGAACTGGAACTGCGCCACTGAGTCATTTCCCATCTGTCCGTAAGAACCTCTTATTTTTAAGTCATCGATAAAATCCAGGCCTTCCATAAATGCTTCTTCAGAAACCCTCCATCCTGCCGACACACCAGGGAAAAAGCCCCAGCGCTTGTTTTCAGGAAAAATAGGCGATCCGTCATAGCGGAAAATGAGCTGCAGCAGGTATTTGTTGTCGTAGTCGTAGGTAGCTCTACCAAAGTAGTTGAGTCTTGAGGCAATTCCCGCCGATCCATCCGTCGTATATTTTTGCCTGTCGCTGCTGCCTGCCGAAAACTGCGGTAAGGCCGTGGCGGGAAAGTCCGTCCCCAGCGTTTCAAAGAAATTATCATCGTACTGAATCTGCTCTACCCCTACCATAATACCCAGGGTATGTTTTCCTATCGACTTATCGTAATTGATTTGGGAATTTAACGTCGTCATGGTTCGCTGGAAAAAATGCTCGGTAAGCTGGGCAAGGTCGGCGCCGGCCCCCGATCTTCCACGCGTGTATTCTCCTGTTCCTTCGTCGTAGTAATGCACGTAGGTAGGCAGGTTCCAGTATTTGAGGTGATTGTATCCTGCATCGTAGTTAGCGCTTCCGCGAATGGACAGGCCGCTCACCCAGGGAATATCGAGCTGGAAATGCAGCCTCGATTCAATGGCTTTGTACAAGTCATCCTGCGTACCACCGGCGTCGCTTACCCAATTCACAAGGCTTTCATTGTCGCGGTTGGGTCTCAGGTAGTCAGTTCCCGGCCAGAATAATGTCCAGTTTGGCTGGTACAGGTAAATGTGGCTGTAAATACCCCTGGTATCGGGGTTGCCAGGGTAGTGTTTGTCGTCCAGCCTTCCCGAAAGATCCAGTCCGATTCTCAGGTAGTCGCTCACTTTCACTCCCAGGTTAGAACGGAAGTTGTACCGGTTTACTTTGTGGCTACCGTGGTTGAAATGCCCCTGCTGCGAGAGCGATCCAAGTGAGATATAATAATCCACTGCATCGGTACCGCCTGCCACTGACAAGCTCATTTGGCTTTGCGGCGTCAGCGTCCTGGTCATTTCCTTGTACCAGTCCGTAGAGGGGTAGGTCGGGTCGGTACCGTCCTGGTATCTCCTCAGGTCATCATCGCTGAAGGGCGCCGTACGGCCGGCATCAAGCTCGATCTCGTTGTACACCTTTGCAAAAGTGTAAGAATCAGCCATTTTGGGGTTCCGCGTAGGCTGCGAAAAGCCCTGGTTATAAGAAAAGTTAAACACCGGCTTTCCCTTTTGACCGCGCTTGGTAGTTACCAGTATTACCCCATTGGCCGCGCGTGCTCCATAGATGGCAGCGGAGGCGTCCTTGAGCACACTGATGCTTTCGATGTCATTAGGGTTGAGGCGGCCCAGGTCGCTTCGCTGTACTCCGTCGATGATCACCAATGGGCTGGCATCGCCTGTGGTGCTCCTTCCCCGGATAAAGATATTGGGCTCGTCCCGGCCAGGCTCGCCACTGCGATTGTTAATAATAAGACCCGGCAGGTGGCCCGCCATAGAGTTGAGGACATTCGGCGTTCGGCTTTTCACCAGCTCCGTTCCTTCTGTAGTGACTACTGAGCCAGTAACGGTCACCTTCTTTTGCGTGCCATATCCTATCACGACAATTTCCTCCAGGGAGGTGATATCGGGAACCATTGACATATTGATGACCGTTTGGTTTCCCACGAGCATTTCTTCGGTCACATACCCTACGGAACTAAAAATGAGCACCGTTTCCTGCGAGGGAACGTCGATGGAGTAGTTGCCTTCCACATCGGTAACCGTTCCCTGGTTATTGCCCTTGATCACAACGTTGACGCCCGGCAAGCCCGAACCGCTCTCGTCAGTTACGATTCCGGTAACTTTTATGGCCTGAAACACGAGGTCTTCCGACACCCGGATGTCTTTATTTTTTAATTTTGATACGTGAATATTTTGATTTATCCGCATGAATTCCAGGTCGAATTCTTTGGACAGCTCCTCTAAAATATGTTTGAGGGATTTGTTTCGAACATTGATCTGTATTCTCTTGTCGTCGTTAATCCTTTTATGATTAAGCGAAAAATAAAAATCAGTAGTCTGCTCGATGGCCTTAAAGACATCGGTCACTGAACCTTCAACCTGCAGGTTTATGTGAACATTGTCAAGACTCTGCTTTTGAGCGTGGGTGTCCTCAGCAAATAGCAAGCTTATGAACACGCACTGCAGAAAAGCTCCTACTATCATATAGCCTGACATAATCGCAATTTTCTTGGTAAATTGTTTTTTCATAAATTTGAATGTTATAGTAAAACTTACACTAATCCCGCACGGGAAGCGGCAACTTCCTTGTGTGCAGGTGTAATAGAACTTGGAGCCGGCGTACTTCCTGTATTCCGGTTCCTTTTGTTTGTCAGTAGAATCTGCTCATGCTCTTTTCGCTTTATTTGAATACTTCAACTTTTTTATCTTCTATTTTATATCTAAAACCGGATGTATATCCGATACCGGAAAGCACATTTTCAAGATTTTCATTGTGGTATTCTCCACTGTAATTTTCTTCCAGCGATATTCCTTGTTGCACGTTAATCTCCACGGCATACCAGGCTTCCAGCGTGGCAAACACCTTTTTTAGCGGTGTTTTCTCGAAGAACAGGATTCCGTCTTTCCATCCCATTTCTTCCATTCTGCTAAACCACCTCACCTCCAGGCTTTGTTGAACCTGGCTGTAAATAGCCATGTTGTCGGGTCGAATCAGGGAGCTCTGGCCGGTTTCCGTGGTCACCTTCACCAGTCCGCTCACTACGGCCACACGTGTGTCTTCTTCACTAACCCTGATATTGAAAGAAGTGCCGAGCACCTGGGTTTTTAGTCCATTCGAATGAATGACAAAAGGCTTTGATTCATCCCGGGCTACCTCAAAAAATGCCTCTCCCGATAAATAGACTTCCCGAATCTCACCATCAAAAACCGCAGGGTAGGTAACCTTACTGCCTGCATTCAGCTTTATGCGCGTACCATCAGGGAGTCTCACCAGCATCTTAGAACCCAATGGCGTTTCTTTGCTAATGGTGGTTATTTCCCGGGCTACCGTTTCTTCTGCCGGCTGTTGGTAAAAAAAGAGTGAGACCGACAGGGCCAGGAGCACGATTGCCGCTGCTGCCCACCACACCATTTGCGCAGAACGCCGCATTGCCACTCGTTCCCTATCCGCCTGATGCTGAAACCGCATCAGGTTTTCAAACACCCGCGTGTACGTGGAGTTGCTCATTTCAAACTCATCCCGGTAGTTCGCCCGCTCAATAAACATCCGCGCCCGGAGAATAGTGTCCTGCTGTTTGGGGTGCTGCTCCATCCACCGCGTCCAGAAGTGATCGGTATCCGGATGGGGATGCAATACCCACTCAACAAAAAATTCGTCTTTTACAAAATCGTGAACAGAATAGTGTTCGTACTTCTTCATCTCTTTTCTATTGTCATTATCTCCCGGTTTGACAAGGTCATCAAACCACATTTTTATAAAAGACATGAAGCCGGGAAATGTACATAGCGAAATAAAAATTTTACAACCAGAAGAGATGTTTACCCCATATCATTGACAATATTTCAACGATATGATATGAGCGGTAAAAATATTACATCCATCTACCACCAAAAAGTTGGCTATGCGACAAAAGATTTTGACGTCCGCTAAGGTTATGCTCAGCCGGGCAGGCTGGCCATCAGGATGAGCGAAAGAGAAACAAATTCGCTCTTCATAGGGTCGAGAATGTGTTTGAGGGAATCGATGGCGCGATAGATGAGCGCCCGGGCCGATCGCACCTTTCCGATATTCATGACCCTGGCGATCTCTTCATAGTTCATCTCCTCAAAATAAAGTAAGATGATGGCTTCACGCTGGCGCTCGGGCAGTTCGTTGCAGGCTTCTTCCAGTATTCTCATTTGCTCCTTCGAAAACTGATCCAGTGGGGTCTGGTCGTCTTTGAGAAATGAGATTTTGAACTTGCCTTCCCGACTGTCATCCCGCACCTGGAGCGCTTGTTTCTCTTTGATCCTTACGAGCTTACGCCGCAGACTGGCATAGAGATAGTTCTTCACCGATGTCGTTTTGCTCAGTTTGCTGCGGCTCCTGATGAGGTCAAAAAAGAGGTCTTGGATGGTATCGCTGACGGTATCGTCGTCATTGATAATTTGCCGGCCATAGTTATATAGACGCGGTGCATACGCCCTGTAGAAGTAGGCAAGGGAACTATCGCTGCCGCGCAGAAAATCATCCCACAACGCCGTTTCATCCGGAGCACTGCTCTCAGCAGGCGAGGCCTTTTGAGCCTTTAGCAAATGCAAGGTAGACAGGGTTTTCTTCTCAGCGCCCATGGACAAAAGGTGATTCTCAAAAAGTAAAAGGGTAAGTCAAATGTAAATATTCGAGGCACTTTAGCAAAACATTTAAATGGTCATTTTTTCTGTGCAAGGCAAGCCGATGTGAATTGTGGAGTAACGATTGCACCATAAAAGTTAGAGATCAAACCTTGCAATTTCATAAAATATATTACTCACCCTGATGCAGCCCGCTAAAATGACATTCAAAAGCGCTACATTTCACACTATTTTTAACACCCAATCACAAACTATTTTACGAAGATGAAGGTACTGTTTCTCTTTTTGGCGATGTTGCTGAGCGTAGGCTTATCAGGCCAGAACCTCGACTCGCTGTTCAACCTGGAAGCCTACACCGCCGAAAGCGAATTGCAGAAGGTATTGAACCAAAAAACTGGGATATCTGCTGGCGAAGCGCTCACCACACGCGAGAATCCCGGCATCATCAGTGTGATAACGCACGAGGAAATTAAAAACATGGGCGCAAGGGACCTCACCGACATTCTGAGACTGGTACCAGGCTTTGAAATCGCCCATGACCTTCAGTTCGTTACCGGACTCGGCCTTCGCGGCAACTGGGCCAATGAAGGCAAAATACTGGTGATGGTAGATGGGCAGGAATACAACGAACTAATGTATCAAACTGTACCCATACTAAACCGGATACCGCCAGATGCCATAGAGCGCATAGAGATCATCAGGGGGCCGGGATCGGCGCTTTATGGAGGAACTGCCGAATACGGCGTTATCAACATCATTACTAAAAACGCCTCTATGCTCAACGGCGCCTCGGCGTATGCCAACCTCGGGCTGCACTCAAGTGGCCTGGGCAGAAAAAATGGCGGCGTAATGGTGGGCCAAACCACCGAAGAGCTGCACTGGGACGCCTCTTTTTACACCAGTACAAGCCTGGTGAGTGACCAGGACTACCAAGACCTCTATGGCGACTATGAAATAGCGAACATGAGAGACATTGCCAAAGCCGACGGGATGAACATCAATGCCGGCCTACAATATAAGGGCTTGAGCTTTCGCACCATCTACGACGAGTATCGTACAAACGACCCATTCCTGTTTGCTTCGTTTAAACTCTTTTTTACCGACCTCAAATACGAAATAAACGCTGGCAATAAAGTAAAGGTCATTCCCCAGATCAAATACACCCGTCAGGAACCCTGGGCCTACGGCGACGAGGAAACGGGCGAATACGAACTGCAGGCCAGGGCCGAAAGACTGCATACATCAATCGCAGCGGTATATGACGTGAACCGCCGGCTCAGCTTCAACTTCGGCACGGTATACTTTCGGGACAAGGCTACTGATCTGCTCGACAGCGACTATTTTGGAGAAAGACCCTTCAGGATGCAAAATTACGCGGTGTTCGCACAGGGACTTCTGAAGCACCGGCTGGCAAATATTACAGCGGGCTTTCGCTTTGAAGAAAATAGTCGTGCCGGAGCAGCATTTGTGCCTCGTTTGGCCCTTACTAAGAAAATCCAGAACTTTCACTTCAAAACGCTGTACAGCCAGGCCTTCCGAACGCCCGGAATTGAAAACATCAACATCGGCATAGATGAAAACATCAAGCCGGAGAAGTCTGAAGTAATAGAGCTGGAGTTGGGATACCAGTTTACGCCTGAAATGTTGCTCACCGCCAATGCCTTTCGGGTTAAAACCAGGGACGTAATTGTGTATTTCTCGGAGCAGATCAGCGTAGACGAATACTTTGACGGCTACCAGAATTTTGAGCGCTCCGGCACATCAGGAGTCGAGCTCCTGTATAGCATCCGGCAGAAAAAATGGTATTCGTCTGTGAGCTATTCGTATTATGCAGCTAGTAAAAAGAACACCGTAGAAGCCTACAGAGTTGACGGGCAGGACCGCGTTTCCCTGGGATTCCCCTCGCACAAAATTACCCTCAATGGAAGTGTTTCTCTTTCGAAAAATATTACTTTTAACCCGTCGATGACGTATGCGAGCAAACGGTATGCATACCAGCATGTGGAAGAAGACGAGGAGCAGGAATTGTACGCCGTGCAATCAGCGGTAGATCCGTACGTGCTATGCAATGTTTTCGTGAATTTCCGGGATCTGGCGCTCAAGGGCCTGGATGTGGGAGTAGGCGTTTATGACATTTTCGATCAGCGCCCACCCATTATCCAACCTTATAATGGCGACTACGCACCAATCCCTGCGTTAACCAGAGAATTTACCGCTAAACTTGTTTATCATTTTGATTTCAACCGTAATGAGAATTAACGAATCTAAGAGATGAAGAAAGTCGTGTTTTTGATGATGCTGGCAGCCTTTTTCCAGCAACCAGCAGTAAGCCAAACCACCAACTACAGTGCTTATTCGCTGATATTGATTAATGTAGCCAAGTACGCCGAGTGGCCCGACAACGGCAGTGAACATTTTTTGATTGCGGTGGTAGGAAAATCAAAAGTGTATGATGAGCTGAGCAAAAAGCAGGGGCTTAAGGTAGGTAGCAAAACAGTAGCCGTAGTGCAGGTGAACGACATCGGCGAAATATCGGGTACACCCAACGTGGTCTATATTTCTGACAACAAAAGCTCACTGATCGACGCCCTGAACGCGCGGTATGGAAGTGAACCCGTAATGCTGGTAGGCGAACGCGAAGGCTTGCACAGGAAAGGCGCTCACATGAGCTTCGTCATCGTGGACGACACAAAGCTGCGTTTTGACATTAATAAAACAGAAATGTTCAAGCGAAATTTAAAAATCTCAAACAATATTCTTACTATTGCAAACGAAGTAATCTGAAAATACATTTTGCGATCAATTTTGTTGAAAAGCCAATGAAAAGGAGCAGTTCATTGGCTTTTTTCATTTCATCTTGTGAGGTTTGGCTTGCCCAATAGCATCCCACTTGTGAACACAGCAGCAACACGCCTATCATTTGTTTTTCCATTGACAATTTTTAGATTTAACACGGCGATTTTACTAAGCCATCAACAAACCCTTCGATTGCTATGGACAAATTTTCAGCTATTTTTCTGGCCGCTGCACTGTTTATCATAATGCTGGGCATGGGCCTTTCGCTTACAATCAATGATTTTAAGCGGGTGGTGCTCTTTCCAAAGGCGGTTATTACCGGATTGGTCAATCAAATTATACTCTTGCCGTTGATCGGCCTCTTACTCGCCCTTGCTTTTGATGTACGACCCGAAATAGCTGTGGGAATCATGATCCTGGCAGCCTGCCCGGGTGGCGCCACCTCCAACCTGATCACCCACCTCGCTAAAGGCGACACAGCGCTGTCGGTAACGCTCACGGCCATCAGCAGCGTCATCACCATTTTCACCATTCCCTTTATCGTTCAGTATGCGCTGGTGAAGTTCATGGCGCAGCAGCAAGAGGTGATTCTCAATATTCCCGGTATCATTGGCCAGCTTTTTCTCATTACCATCGTACCTGTTTCCGTAGGCATGATCGTCAAGGCGAAGAAACCGGCTTTTGCACTCCGGATGGACAAGCCGGTAAAAACCGCTTCTGCCTTAGTGCTGGCTTTGGTAATTGCCGGCCTCCTGGTGAAAGAAAAATCGAATGTGGTTCCCTATTTCCAGCAAGCTGGCGCTATTGCCCTGATGCTCAATGTTGCTTCCTTAGTCGCCGGCTTTCTCATCGCCAAGTACCTCATGAGTCTGTCATCCCGGCAATCGGTGAGCATCTCTATCGAGTCCGGAATTCAAAACGGCACGCTCGCCATCGCCATTGCCACCATCACCCTGGAAATGAGCGAACTGGCCATAGCTGGCGCCATTTACAGCCTCATCATGTTTGTGACCGGAGTGGCTATTATCAGTATGAGAGGGCTGCTCGTCCCACGAGAAATTTCGGCGGATACGGTTTAGGGAGAAGTCTGGTATTCAGTATTCTGTATTCAGTGTTCAGTTACGGAACACTGAGTACAACCCAAATAACACAATAACCAATGACGAGTAACCAGAAACACAAATAATCAATATTCAATACGCAATAATCAATAATCAGCGCAACCGAATACAACCGGATAACCAATAACAATTAGCTAGTAACGAATAACCAATACCTCCAGCCTCCCCTTTACCTCAATATCTTCACGTAGGTAAGGCTCAGTTCGCCGAAGTCGGCTTTGCCAAAATTCGCGTTCACATGCGTGCCCAGGGCCAGGTTGTGCTTTGGTCTTCGGTTGGTATTTTTCAGGTACAGGTTTATTCCCATCCGCGTGCTGATGTAGCTCATTCGAAATTCGTTAAATGCGTTGCCGCTCTCGTAGAGGGAATAATGGACTTTGTAATACGGCCGGTAGAGATTTATCCCTCCTCCCACGTTCATGCCCACGTGTCCGAAAAGGTACTCCATCTCTACAAAAAGATTAACACAAGAAGCCGAAGGCGTTACCTCCCCGTGTTCGAGGTTTCCGTCTCCCTTAAAATGCTCGGCGTATGATTGGTAATAACGATACAAAAAGCCCATATATACCTTCAACTGTTCGTTGTACAAGCGACCAACTCCCGCTGCATACGTATAGACAGGCCTTTTCGGGCCACCTACGGGGCTGATAGACCCGGCAAATTCATGCATACCTGCGCCTGCCCGCGACTGGACGAATAGATTGACAGACCGATGATCCGGTTTTGTTCGTACCATATTGGGATCTATCGATCCCAAATACCGCGTGTAGGCCACCGTGAGCAGTGCCGAATTGATGCCGTAGTTGGGGATTTGCGTGTGGGCGTTGGAGCTGTGCCAGAAACCAGCGCCTAGTTTCAGCGCACTCCTGTCAGGCAGCCAAAAAGTGTGGTATAAAAAAGCCAGAAAGGTATAGTTGATAGCTGATCCGATCATTTTATTGCCCGGATTCTCCTGTTCGTGAAATGGTTTCGTGTAATATGAGCCCCCCAGTCCCAGCTTAAAACTCCAGGCATTTCGCAGGCCCTGAGAGGCATTCAGCACAATGTAGGGCACCACGCTCAGCTCACTGCCCAACACATCACGATTGGCGAGATCAGAATAAGCGAGCATCAGGCCGGTGTGCGGGAAATTGTAATAGCAATGGCTATTTCGTTCGGATGAGTCGTGATACCTGCCGATGTTCATGGCGTATGTAGTACGAATGCCGGAATGCGGAAAAGGGCTGTAGTGAGGCACAGCTTTTCCTATCATGAACTCAGGTTCCAGGAACAATGTACTGCCCTGTGCGACACTCAAAGAGGAAGCAGAGATTGACAAAAGAAACAAAATAATGATCTTAAATGCGCTCATGAAATCCAAAGCCTGGTTTGGGAAGCACAAATATAGGCCTGATGTTTTCTCAAAAAAGGTTAAAAATGAGGGATGTCTGACATTTAAAATTAATGGCCGTTTAGAGAATGGCAATACTTAGGCCAATACCTGGCGTAAAAATATGCATTGTTTTACGGATATTGTGCGTAGCCCTTGTTGTTCGGCTATTGCCTAGTTCCGTTGTGGTTTGCCTATAGACAATATCTGTCATTATCCCCGTGTAACGCAAATCTAAATTGAAGATAAGGCCTTTTGTCAAATAATAGCCTGAGGAAAAGCCCAGGGAATAAGTAAACGGTTTGTAGCGGGTAGAAAGAGGCTCTAAGGTCAAATGGTAGTAGGTATTGGAATTCTTTTCTTTCAACAATACCCCTATTGTTTCAGCAACAAAACTGGAGCGTCCTATCAATACTTTAGGTTTAAAGATAAAGCGGTCAATAGGGAACTTCCAAATGGGGCCTATTAACAAAACAGAGTTACTCACTCTCCCTATTTCATTTTGAAACAACCGATATTCTGGAGTAACATACAGATTTTGCTGAAGATAAAAACTCTCTAATTGACGAACATACCTGGAAAAACAATTACAAAATGATATCACATCAGAATACGAAAATTCAATTCCCATTCTTTCAGCGAAAAAATACTCAGTAGAAACGTATTCGAGAGCAAAGGAAGATTCATTTGCCATGATCGTTCTTGTCGTGAGAGGGGTATTGCCGGTTTTAGAAAGGGGAATATTATAACCTGCCGTGAATTTTAATAACCATTTGGATTTCAGGTTGTCAGTCATGTCCTGCGCCTGGCCAAAAATAGCAACACAATTAAAAATCAAAAGCAATAATACTCCAAGTGATAGCCTACAAAGCCATTCCAAAATCCTCCCTGAGGATTTCCTAAAGGATAGCCGAATCTCTGTGATGTTCAACATAGGTTTTCATTTTAACAGTACCGGAGTCGTAAAAGCTGTCAGTATATTGTCGTCCTGAAAACGTACCTCTATCTTAAACTCATGGGGACCTTCGTAATCAGGAGAAGTAAGCAGCAAACTTTGAATTTCAAGGTTTTTATCTTCATTCAACACCCTGGAAATCGAAGTGATGTAAGACAAGTGCTGATCAAGCGTGCGAAATACAGAGTGAAGTTGTACCCTGAACAATCTCGAGATATCTGACCCTGCTGGAAAACCTGAATTAAAATCATTAAGTGTAAAGATTTTTATACTCTCTATAACATCCTCAGAATAGTCCCCATCATCGCACTCCCATGCAAATGCGGTATTGTTGAAAAAGTTTGGGTTGAACCAGGAAAATGAGGGCTTGGTAGATATCTTGATATTTATTCCGAAGGCATTTTTATTAATTTCTGTTGCTTGGGATAGTTCGGCTGTTTTTCCAGAGTTATCAAGGTTTGAAACTGTTAATTCATCAAAATCATAATAATAAGCAGAATAGTTCCTACAGGGATCACATGAGGCAAGTGTCCTGAGTAAATAGAACATCACAAGGATAATCAAGGCTTTCTTACCTATTTTCATAACGACAAAATATACTAATTTTTCACTACATGATTAGTTTTCAAATAACCTGAAATTGAGACTTACACAAAAGGAAAGTAGCTTAATCCGACTTTGGTAATTGTGAAAAACCTGGCTATTCACCTGGTTTAAAAGATCCCTTCTGTACTCAGTGTAAATCAATGAGGATGGATCGCAAAAACAGCAAGCGGCCAGGGCTTTCGCCAAATAAAAAAGAGTCA
>CAYUJK010000012.1:18910-25135 GCA_964444895.1 uncultured Roseivirgaceae bacterium | reverse complement strand
ATAACTTTCGGGATTGCTTTCGATAAATTGCCCGGCTTCCGCATCGCTGATCATAAACTCTGGTTTTTGAGTAAATGAATATTGCTGAAGCCGGTCGCGAAATGCCGAAAACACCCGGTAGTTTTCATACTGGTGGGTGTACAAAAACGGGTCTGGCGCTATCTCCAGTGAATCTATTCCCGGCATGCCCTGGCTGGAATGACTAAATACCGCTTCCAGGTTGTAGGCGGCATAGCTTCCCAGCATATAGGGGGGCGAAGAAATCCAGAAGGTAGAAGTGTAGGGCGAGAAGATAATGGAATGGTGCGCCAGCAATTGATTGATAGCCCGTTCGTTGCCCAGGCCGATGAAAGCAGAATCTGCACCGCACTGGTCCCGCAAAATTTGCGCCGCCTCTTCCACTGCCAAAGGACCTTTTTTTCCAATCAACTCGTCGACACGATCGTAGCGGTACTGCGACACTTCTTCACTCATGTATTCCAGGTTTAGCGAAGAGTTTTTAAGTGCTTCGCTCAGGTAGTGGTTGGTGACGATTAGCTTGCTCCTGTCCACGGTGTGCAGCACGGTGGTGTCTACACTTTTCTCGATGAGGGCGGCGCGTTGGTCTGCTTTTGATCCGATAAGAAAGGTCTCAGCCACGAAAGAATCGTACTGAAGGGCTATGTCATAGGCCTCTTCAATGGTAGCGGCATACTGCAGAATCATTCTGCCGATTACCGACACGGGGGTCTTGGCCCTTGTGGGGATATCCGACTTGGCAGAGTTGAGCGTAACGGTGAGACCTTTTTCGTTCATGCCCGAAACTACGCCACTGAATCCCGCCCAGGTGACGGAAGCGAACTTGTGTCCCCGGTCGGGGTTGTAAAAAGCGATGATTTTGTCTTTGGCAAATTCATCGCCGAAGTAAAAGTCAAAGTTTCGGCCAATGAGCAATTCGTCGTTTTTGGTATGCTCGTCCCACACGGCAAAGGCAGTGCAGCCTACGAGGTTCATGTTTTGGAGAGCATGGCCGATGTCGTGCGCGGCGTGGTAGTTGAGCGCCCGGTTGTACTTGGCGCCGATAAAGTCAAATTCATCCGGCATGTACTGTGAGCCGGCATAGATCTCCAGTTTGATTTCTTCGGGAATGAATTCGTCGATGTCCCTGTTGAACCAGGAAATAAAATACTTGAGGAAATTGAGGTAGTTTTCGTTGGGGATTCTCTTTTTTATTTCACCTACAAAAGCGGCTTCTTTTTCGGCCATCAATTTTTTGGTAAGTTTCCCGAATGCCACACCTCGTTCAGCGGCGTCGCCCTCCAGGTACAGCTCCCAGAAATTGTGTTTGTTTTTGCGTAGCCACCCGTTATCGCACACCAGGAGGCTGTCGCTGAGTGCCCGCACCTCTATGTGGTCGTAGTCGGCAAGGTCTACCTGCGGAGGCCGGATATCGGTTTTGTATTTGTAGATGATCACAAGGACTACCAATACCACAATGAAAATTCCCAGGACCACCAATAATTTTCTCAGCATGCTACGCGATCGTTTAGCCAACAAAAGTAAAAAAATAGTTGGCATGATATTTCATTAATTTGGGTTTGAGACAATTTTCAGATTGGGAATAAGGAGTGGAAGGGCTTTGTGTGATGTCTCATCTTAACATGCGAACCTTTTTGCGAATCGGATACCATCCATCTTTAATCAAAAGTCTGTAAAGCTCAGAACATTTCATTAAATCCGTTCATTAAAAAACAAACCAAAGGTAAATAATAATATACTTTTGTGCTCGCATCAACTGCTCCGCTTTAACAGTTAGAAACTACTTCTTTCTTCTTTCAAGGTGATAGTCCCACTCAACCCATTTCCATGGATAAATAGTGGGAACTAAGGTTATCAATAGTCGATACCGCATCCATGTCGTGCAGCTTTGTTCACCAGGTCGCAGAAGCTCCCTATACAGGTGCTCACTTTGTCAAAGTTCAAAACTTTGACAAAGTTCCCTTATCTAATGCCGGGTTTTCATCCACGGTTTGAAAACGGCCTTGGCAGCTTTATCACTCAATTTTATCATGGTTTGTCTTCTTGTTTTTACCGGATGATTTGCTACTCAGCATGGACTCCAGGTTTTTTAATTTGGATGCCCAGAAGCTGTCGAAATAGTCTATCCATTCGCGGAGTTCGTCGAACCCATCTTGTCTCAGAATGCAGTAGCGCTCTCTGCCGATGTTCTGGATGGAGATAAAGCCCGCGTTATTCAAAATCTTGACGTGTTTGGAAACAGCAGGCCGGCTCATGTCAAAATTTTCGGCGAGGGCATTTATGGTCAGGCTGTCCTCCGACAGCAGTTGCAATATTTGCCGCCTGCTGGGGTCAGCAATCACCTGAAACGCATCTAAGGTTGGTGTGCCCATATTGATCAGGGGTTTACTATGTTGAAGAGTTTTTTGCCGATTTTGCCCCAGCCATTGCTCATGATAATGTATGGCAAAAGATTTTTGAGGCCTTTGAAGCCCTTGTGCTCCAGGGTTAAGATGGTGCCGGCGTCGGTGGGCGCCAACGTCCATACCACCACGGAGTCAAGAGACCCACCCTTCCATGAATAGACAATCTTTTCGCAGGGGATGATTTCCAGCACCTCACAATGAATGATCCCGTCGAAGCCGAATTTTGGCATGGGCCTGGACTGAAACTGAAATGTATGACCGACAACGGCTTGGAAATTATTGGGCATGAGCCACTGAGCCAGAAGCTCTGCGTTGGTAAGGTATTCCCAAACTGCCTCGGGCGATTGGGTAAATTCGAATCGGTGCCTGATGGTTCTTTCCATATTACGTAACTCTGAAGTTACGCAAATGTATATGTAACTCTCCGGTTACGCAAATTTTTTGTGGGAAATTTATCGCTATTTAAGAATCCGTAAGTACTCAATCCAAGGGCCTACTTCCTCTTTGTACTGTTTGGCCATTATGCGAGATATTTGTGTAAGATGGTTGAGGTCGTGTACGGTCCATGTGGCCAGAAGCTGAGCTAAGGATACTTCCCCAAAAACGGGATGGGTAGCCGTAAAACCCAGTTCCTTTTCAGAAATATTTTTTTGTTGAAGTTGTTTCAGGCTCTTCCGACGCAGCACCTTAAACTCTTTCAGTAGCTCGTCAAATGGCATTTCTTTGGTTTCATCCATCAGACCGTACCGGTCGAAAGTTGCGAATGTTTTATTGACATCCGCGGAGAGGATGATTTCTAACCTCGGAATCCAGTTCGTCTTTTCTGCTTGGATTAGGTGCACAACTACTTCACACACATTCCATGATTTGTCGCCTTCATTATTGAAAATCCAATCATCAGAAATGCCTGATAGCATAGCCAGCAGAACACTTGGAGTTCTTTCCAAAATCTCAATTGATTTTGATAGGTTGAATTTCATTTGATTAATTTTTGACTGTTTTTCAACGGTGTACCGAAAGTTTTTGCGGGACTGGGCATTCAACTACTCCGTCTGCGCATCAATATTTTTACATCGAGGTTTAATCGTATTTTATTTGCCGCCGGTAATATCTATAAATATTCCTGTGGAAAAAGAAGATTCGTCAGATAGCAACCATAGTATTGCATTTGCCACTTCTATTGGGTATCCACCACGTTTCATAGGCAAGGAATCTTTAACTCGATCTACCCTGTTAGGTTCTCCGCCATCGGCGTGAATATCTGTATAAATAAAGCCGGGTCTTACAGCATTCACCCTAATGCCTTCACCGGCGACCTCTTTGGCAAGACCAATTGTCAAAGTGTCAACCGCTGCTTTGGATGCTGCATAGTCCACATATTCATTTGGGGCACCCGTTTTTGCAGCAATAGACGATACATTAACAATACTGCCACCCAAGCCTCCATGATTTGTTGACATCCGTTTAACAGCCTCCCTCGAACATAAGAAACAGCTAACGATATTCGCGTTTAAAATCCGCTGTAATCTGTCAACTTTCAAATTTTCAATCCTTGATTGGTTTTCCAATATCCCAACGTTATTCACAAGCGCATTTAGCGTTCCAAAATCGTTATCGATTTTTTCAAAAAGATCTATTACCTCTCTTTCAACAGATACATTTGCCTGGTAGGCTATTGCCGTACCTCCATTTTGGTTGATCTCATTTACAACCTTCTTTGCAGCGTTATGGTCTTTCAGGTAGTTAACGCACACGTTGTATCCATGCTTCGAAGCGAGAATAGCCGTTGCTGCACCAATTCCTCTGCTTCCTCCGGTTATCAGTATAGTTTTGTTCATCGAATTTAATAAGTGAGACTGGCGTAGATTTAAGCGATTTGCTATACCTTTGCTTTAAAAGTTAATGTTTTTTGTGCCTCCCATTTTTGTAATCCTGGATTGAGTAGAGTATCCGGATGCAAATTTATCTCTATAGACTACTTTAACTGAGTTGATGTTGGGAAATATAGAGAGAGTCTTCTTCCCATCCACATATAAAATTGTCAACAGAAAGGCTGCGACAATCACCCAAATGATTAAAAATATCGTTTCGCCACTCATACGTCATACTATTTTTTTCGAACAATTTCAGCTTAGAATATCTCCCGACATCCACTGATCCCGTCCCGGTAAGTTAACCATTTTCTCAAAGTTGCGGTAATTTTCGCAAGAAGTAAGCTGCTTCAAAAATCCATCTGACCGCCCCACGCCAATACCCACCAGCGGTCGGATGGGATCAAGCGGTCCGGTGCCCGATCGCCCCGGCGGACCGGTAGAGTGCCTGTGGGTAGGTTCCGGTCAGGCGGATGAGTGAGCCAGTGGGGCTTTTTTTTGCTGCAAATATTTGCTAATCAATAAGCAATACTATACCCGCTGAGACTTGTAAGTTGGTCTGCGCAATGAGTCAGACGGCTTTTTGAGCAAGGAGATATCAATGTAGTGAACACCCGGCGCCTGCTTCCTTCACAGCTTAGGTCTTTTGGCACATTCTCCCGAAATCACACTACTGTCATGTGGATGGCAATCATCCATTTTTCTTTTATTTTTTTCATGACGAGTAAATTCCGGCCGGTTACTGTTACGCCGCTATTTGTAGCCTGGTATTTACACAACAAGGTCGCGAGGTCACCGGACGAAATTATCGACACAATTTCAATGCTGTCTATGTGTCCTCCGCCATTTATTCCATTTTGAAAGTTTGCGATTACATGATTGCGGCCGTTCAGTTCGAGACCGCTAACATGACCGGAAATATAGACAGCATCTTCCGTGTACAGTGGGATAAGATTTGTAGCGTCCTTACTGTTATAGGCCTTAATCCATTCCTTGGTCTGAACATCAAATTCGTTTTTTAACAAGGTCAAATCTTCCTGTGTAGCGTCTTGGGCCGATGCCAGGCCAAATGCGGAAAAAAGAATCATTAGAATAATGATTCCTGAAATCTCTTTCATACTCGTATAGATTATTCGTGATATGTGGTTTGTCCCTTTTTTCAATAGCTGTATAGCCTCCTAAAAAGAGGTGTCTCCCATTTTGTTAAATGGTCGAAACCCTTGACAAAGTTCCCTTGCTGTAAAAAATGCGACACCTACTCCATTGTCCCTTCGTAGTAGCTGTCGTTCATGTTTTTGCCCAGCGTTCCGCGGAAGCGTTTGAAAAAGCCCTCCCGCTCTTTTAGTGACTCAAATTCCTCTACGTAGGCGACAGAGGGGTCAATATCGGGCTCCGTTTTGGTCATCACTTTCAGCGTGTCAAAAACGATGGGCAGGAAGTCCACGTCGAGATTTTGCTTTTTCACAAAACGACTAACCGCCATGGACTGAAAGGGGTCAGTAGCCACGGCGATTTTTTTGAACCCAAGGCTTTTGGCCAGCTTGTAAGAGTAGTAAACGTTTTCCGTGCTGTGCTCGGCCAGGGTGTCCATGAATATATTTTCCGCCGGAATACCCAGGGCCTTGCCATATTCAGCCATGATCTTGCTTTCGATATATGGCGACGAAACAGCTGCCCCGGAATAAATCACATTTCGCGTAGCCCCGTTTTCGTAGAGGTACTTGGACCAGTACATGCGGATCATTACTACGTCGTGCCAGGGCGAACCCGTGTACGGAAAGCCCGGTACAATAATGACGTCATACGGCATCTTCTCGATGTTCTTCGAATAGGCTTTCGCCGGATAATTTTTCACATACCAAAACCCTACGGCCAAACCAATAATGGAAAGAACGGTGATAGCGATAAAGATGTAAAGTAGCTTTTTCATG
>CAYUJK010000012.1:14067-18810 GCA_964444895.1 uncultured Roseivirgaceae bacterium | reverse complement strand
ATCTTCCCCACCAAATACTCATTTCCCAGTATCTCCGAGCAGGTGACCATGGCGCCAATAGTAACACCCAAAACGCCATGAAGGTTTAAATTTTGTCCGGTCAGGTACAAATTGGGTATTTTGGTGCGCGCCTGAATGAACGTTTTCATAGGGTCTTTATAGTCTTTGATAATGCCGTACATCGAGCCGTCTTTCGAGCCGATATAGTCCCTGTACGTGAGGGGCGTGGAGGTGTAGTAGGAAACTATTTTTTCTTTCAGTCCCGGGATCTTCTTTTCGGCCAGGTCGATCAGCCGTTCTGCTTTTTCCTTTTTGAAAGCCTCGTAGTCATCGCCCCTGTAGTCTTCCTGCGATACGATGTTAAATGTACTTTCCCAGGGTTTTACCTCTTCATATTTCATGTACGTCATCAGCACCAGGGCCTCGGTGTGGTCAGGGTCTTTTGACGAAGCATGGGCAAATACGCCATACATAGAGGGCCAGGTAGAGTAGTTTGCCGTGTTCCATACGTCGTGTTCCAGCGTGTGGTACATATTGTAGTTGAGGTAGGGCATCGATTTTTCCTTCAGCACCAGGTATACCACAAAAGCCGCTACGGAGTTTTTCAGCGAGGCCATGCGGTGGCGATAGGCTTTTCGCAGCTTTCCTTCTTCCACCATTTCCAGCGTGCTCACCGGGTGGATATTGGAAATGAAATGGCGGGCCTCCAGCTTTTCCCCATTTTTCAGTTCCACAGCGCGGATGCTTTCTCCCTCAAATTCAAAACGCACCGCCTCTGATTTATTGATCACCGTGCCGCCGTTTTCTTTTATGATTCGCGTGAGCATGCGGGCGATCTGTGAGCCGCCGTCTACACAGCGGTAGGCGCTCTCGATGTAAGAGTTCACAATCATGGCATGTACGTACACGGGGGTCAGATCACCCTCGCCGGCATAGAGGAGATTTGAGCCGGCTAATACTTGCCGTAGCTTCTCGTTGGGCGTACACCGGGCGATGAAGTCGCGCGCGCTTTCGGAGAGGTAATCGAGGTTTTCCAGGGTGGCATAGCCGGGCTTCACATTGTACATGGGGAAGCGGCTGCATATCTCCCGTATTTTTTGACAGTAGTTTTCGATGTTGGCCCGTTCACGGGGAAATTTTTCCGCCAGCGCGTCAACGAACGCATCATAGCCCTGCGCATGCCGGTATTCTTCGGGGTCGTTTTCAAAACTGATAATGTCAAATCCTGCCTCATCCATTTTCCTGAGCTTCAGCCCGTCCATTATTCCCAGGAATTTAAAAAATGTATGGAGGTTTTGCCCCTCATCCAGCCCGCCTATGTAGTGTACGCCTGTATCAAAGATCTTTTTATCGCGGGCAAAGGTCTGCAAATTGCCTCCTATCTGCCGGTTTTTTTCGATCACGCATACATTGTAGCCTTCTTTGGAGAGAATGGCGGCGCATTCAAGCCCGCCCAGGCCGGAGCCGATCACCAGGAAATCATACTTGCTCATTGTCGTGGGTCAGTACAAATGTTACGTTCGATGTCACCTTGCCTCCGCCTATCACCTTCAGCTTCAACTGAAACTTCTCTGCAAAACCCCTCACCGTTTCTCTCGAAATGTAGTGCAGGGCATTCCGGGTCTTGTTAAAGCCGACTTTCGTGGAGACTACTTCCGTAAACACCGTTTCTTTGTGCCGGACGGTATCGCTGCTATCGCCGTCCCTGATTATGATTCTCCCACCGGTGTTCAGCTTTTTTGCCAACCGGCCAATCAGCTCTTCCTGCTCTTCTGGCAGCAGATAGTGGAGCAAATCGCCCAGAATAAACACATCGGATCCCGGATAGTTATACGTTACGGCGTCACCTGTTTCGAAACGTACGTTTTGGGGTAGAGCGGGTACGTTTGCCGCTATTTCTATCTTCCGGTCGTCATAGTCCAGTCCAAGCACTTCCCGTTCTTCAGCCGCGTATGCCAGTGCAAGTGAGGTGTAGCCATAGCCACAGCCGATGTCCACAACGCGCGCCTTCC
Source organism: uncultured Roseivirgaceae bacterium (assembly GCA_964444895.1). Taxonomy (GTDB): domain Bacteria; phylum Bacteroidota; class Bacteroidia; order Cytophagales; family Cyclobacteriaceae; genus CAJXNP01. The sequence goes on along the minus strand of CAYUJK010000012.1, from coordinate 16,798 downwards.
GCGGCACCAACTGGTGCAGGCGTTCATAGCCTTTTTCGAGTTTCAGCTTCACCCACACGTACCACTCCAGCACGGGCCCTTTGTAGATGTAGTTTTTCCGGAGGATTTCGGTAAAATACCTGGGTGTTTCGCGGCGTTCGCGAATGTTTTGGTATTGCGCCTTGAAATAGCGACTTATCTTTTTTGTCCTTTCAGCATAACCTTTGCCCCAGGCAGGGTCATCGTAGGCAATGCGCGGCAGAAACTCTACATACAAGCTTCCATTTTTCAGGTAAAAGTCGTCGCCTTTGGGCATGGTAAAGCTGGTGCCGTGTACCACCACCGGCTGAATGTCGAGATTGTATTTCTCAGCCAGGTAAAAGGCGCCCTTGTGAAATCTTCCCACCTTGGCAGTTCGCGAGCGCGTGCCCTCAGGAAATATCACGATGGAGTATCCGTCTTTCAGCAGGCTGTTTACCTGGTCAAACTGCGTTTCCATGCCTTCCGTCGCTAAAATAAAGCCGGCAAACTGGACTGATTTCCCAAAAAACGGAGAATAGTACACCCACTCGTTGGTGACCATGACCAGCTTGGGACTTACCGTGAGCAGCAGCAGTATATCCAGGAAAGAGTGGTGGTTGGCAATGATCACGCTCGGCCGGCTGAAGTCAGCGTTTTTCCAGCCCGTAAATTCCTTTTTCACATTTACCATAATGTAGATGAGCGATTTGCAAAAAATCATCATCGTCCAGTGAAATGCATATTTTCTTTTCCTCGCCGGAGCCAGGGGGATCATGAGCAGCAGCATAATGACATACAGCAGCAGGCACCCTGCCAAAAAGTAAATGAAGGCAAACAGGGTGAGGCAAAACGACGGAAATGTAAAGGGGATCAACCTTTTTTCTTTTCTTTTTTGAATAAAAAAACGGTACAGGACAATCTCAAAAGTAAAGGTGATCAGCACAGCGGAAAGAATGCCGAACACCGCCAGCATGGCGATGGACTTGAGGGCCGGATGCTGCGCAAACACCAGCACACCAATGCCCGCCAGGGTGGTGATCACTGACAGCAGGATAGACTTTTTGTAGGAGTCGAGATTATCCACGCCTGTTTTGAACTTCTGGCTCAAGCCGCGCATCACAAAGATGCTGTAGTCAATACCCAGCCCGAAAATGAAGGTACACACAATGATGTTGACGATATTAAAACTCAGGCCGAACACGTGCATGAGGCCCAGTGTCCACAGCCAGCTGACCATGATGGGTATAAACACGGTAAGGGCGAGCTCCAGCCGTCCGTAAATAGTGAGGATGAAAATGAAAACGATGGCCAGTGATATATTGATCAGCCGGCTGAAATCTTCGCTCAGCAGTTGCACCAGTTTAGACGTGATGTAGGCCTGATCCAATACCCTGGCCTCTTTCACTGGGGCCAGCGCCTGAAAAATCTCTTCTTTATTGTCGGAGTGGAGCTTCACCAGGTTAATGACCGATACGCCCTGGCTCCCGGAAATGATGTATTCCCGACCCAGTGTATTCATGATGGTTTCCACGTCGTCGGCACTGATCGGCGAATAATCGCTGTTGATTTTTTGGATAAATGCATCGAAAGTCTCTGGGCGAAATCCCGCCTCTTCCGCGGCCTGGCTAAGGTTTTCGATAAATGCCTCCTTGTTGCGGCTGGCCCAAAAGTGATGCCATCTCTCGTAGTTTTTTCGCTGCGTGACGCTGTCTGGCAGGATGTCGTTCAGCGCAGAGAAGTCGAGAATGGAAGAGTCGGCCTGCAACTCGCGCAGTTTGCCGATGACGGCTGCATTCCGTTGAATTGCTTCCTGGAGATTTTCGCCGGAGGCTACCACCATCATCCGCCTGGCTACCACCGACGATACTTTGTTCAGGTTTTGCTCGGCCTGCTTGAGGTGGTCGGGCATGTAGTTGATGGCGTTGAGGTCTTTTTCGAACGACACATGTTTCCAGCTGAAAAAGCTAAAAACAGTGATGGCCACAAAAAGCAGCGTAATGACCGTTTTGCGGTGCATAGGGAAAGAAGCGATGCGGTGAATGGCTTTTTCCACCAGGTTTTCCTTGTGGGGGCCGGCGCTGTGTTTGCCTTTCCCCAGGAAATGGGGCAAAACGAACAGGGTAAACAGCGCAGCCGAAAGCACACTCACGCCCGCAAAAACGCCCAGTTCGCGCAGTGCTTCCGAGCGAAGAAAAAGCAGCGAGAAAAACGCACAGGCGGTAGTGGCGCTGCTCATCAGGATGGGAGTGGTGATGTCTTCGAAAAGCTGCTGAATGTTTTTCTGGTGCTTGTAGTGGGTAAAGAGGTGCAGGGCATAGTCAACCGTAACGCCCAACAGCACAGACCCAACTCCCAGCGATATGGCTGATACGGCTTCGGTAGTGAGGGTGAGCACCGCTATGCCTACCAGGGCGCCAAATGCACCGGGCAGCACCACAATGAGGAAAATATTGAACCTGCGGTAAAAGAATGTAATGATAAGAAGCAAAATCGCCAGGGCAATGGACAGGGTAACCATGATGTCTCTTTTGATCTGCGTAGCGTTGGCTACCGAGATAGCTCCTGTGCCAAAGTATTCCAGTCGCAGGGCGGGGTATCGCTCAGAAATGTATTGCGTCAGTGTATCAAGCTTATTGACGAGGGCTTTGTTCTTAGATGATTCGTTTACGTCTACCAGTTCTATAAAGCCTATGAGGTGCTTCTCATCGTCGCTCATCAGGTGATTGCTCAC
>CAYUJK010000012.1:11129-13967 GCA_964444895.1 uncultured Roseivirgaceae bacterium | reverse complement strand
GTGGAGGGTAATGAGCCGGTTGTAGCGGCTGCTGCTCAGGATGTCTTCCAGGTTCATCACCTGCTCGTCCATGGGTACGATCTTGGCGATGTTTTCTTCCAGCTTTACCCGGCTCACCAGGTATGCGCCGGACAACACGATTATGCCCAATCCGAGCAGAAAAGCCCACTTATACTTTTTTCCATACAGGTAAATCCTGTAAAATAGCCTGTGCATCCTGTAATGTTAAAAATTTCCCTAACCCCAAAGTAAATAAAAAAGCCACCCCAAATCATCGGGGTGGCTTTATTTACCATCAAATTCTTTTAAAACATGTAGGAAAGGCCTACTTCTACACCTTGGTGGCCGCCGCGCACTCCGCTTCCCATAGATCCTACTACTATCTCGGCATTCGCAGCCCAGTTTCGTGTAAAGTACCACCGGGCACCTCCCTGAAACTGCACCAAAACTCCCGATCGATAGGGATTGGGGTCGTTGTCATGTCTTGTCCAGAAGCTGTAGCCTAAGCTGGCTCCTCCGTAAAGATCTAACTCCTTTGGCAGTGCTCGTATTAAGCCTGAATAGTGATAATCGGCTCTAAAGGCAGCGTTGAAAACGCTATACCCATATCTATAGCCACTTATACGGCCATGGTCGTAGTATCTGTAAGTAAGTCGGGGGCCGAGTGTAATTTTATCTGTAATCCCGAAATCAAGACCTCCGTAGATCGGGAAACCCCATGTAGGCGTACCAATACCGAAGTTCACCTGTGTCATGCCGGGGCGAGGTTCAAACCCTTGGGCGCGTGAATCTAAACTCATCATGCAAAACGCTGCCAAACAGGCAGAGATGCTCAAAATTTTAATCGTTTTCTTCATCTTGGGTCAATTAGTTTTAGGATTCAAAATAGAATAATTTTTACCGTTAATGCAATTATCTTTCCCCCTCTATACGATTGTTAAAGACGTTTTATTCTCCCAAGGGCTGCTATTCTCCATATTTATATTCTACTTCATCACTGCTGTACCCGGCAAAAATCCCAAACCCGTTTTCGATGTTATTGTATACGTTCACCGGCTCTGCAAAGGGGTTGCCGTCATTCCAGTGTTGCAGGTTTAGCGTAGTGTAGTATCTGTAATATTCCTGGTTCAGGCTCAATAGCACAATTTTTATAGCGAAGATGTTATCAAGGTAGTGTCGCTGCAAGGTAAACACAAAAGTATATTCTTTGTTTTCAAAAGCCTTGTCGTTGAAAATCAGAATGTGCTCTTCCCGGTTGAATTCATCTACGATGGGATCGTCGGTATCCAGCCACAAGGGATTCTCATGCGTGCTCAGTATAATAGTAGTGTCGACGGTAGAAACGCTTTCTTTTGGGGTTTCAGCAAACGCCTGCACGCCGTAGTAGTGACTTCCTGGTGGATCACTGAATGTTAAACTTACCCAAATCTCTTCCGGTCCCCAGAAGTCGGTTTTCACCGTATCGAACTTCACTTCCTGAATGGCCACCGGTTCGGGAATATGCATAGAAGAGCGCACCGGCGCAAAGCCGTCCTTTCTGGCTTCTATCGTGTACCGGGTGTTGAGCCTGGCGGGTCTCTTCAAGATGTATCGCGGGATTTGAGTACTAAGTCCGTCTTCCGGTTCGGTGTACTGCAAGGTAAGCACTTCGTCGCTCCCTTCTTCCCTGATTTCAACAATAGCATCTTCAAAATAAGGGAAGGGACTATCGTCCAATATATACCTGTCGCTGCTCACCCGCGCGCTCCAGGTGCTGTCCCGGGAGTTGTACAGGCAGTTGAGCACCAATGCCCTGTCGCCCTTAGGGATATCCACATCTACGACGAGTTCGCAAGAGATAAATAACAATGTCACGGCAATAGAGAAAGTAATTGTCTTCATAGCTGTAAGTTAAAACTTCGCACTGTACCTTATTGATGGCAATACCGGGAACAGGGAATACTGGATAAACTTTGAATTTCCTTCGTCATCAGATCCGAGATCGATAAAAAAGGGATTCCGGCGATTGTAGGCGTTATACGCGCCGATCGACCAGCTTCGCTCTCCCCATTTTGTGGTTTTTTTAAACGAGATATTGATATCAAGCCTGTGGTAGTCCCGCATCCTGTACTGGTTGCGGCCGTCATAGTTTTTTACCTCCGCTCTCCACCAAGTGGTTTCTCTATTGGCAGGGTACGAACTCACCGGCAGGCTCACGGCATTGCCCGTGCCATATACCCACACCATCGAAAGGTCAATCTTTTTACTTAAAGCCCGGATCAGCGATACGGAGATATCATGCCGCCTGTCGTACTTATAAGGGAATGTCCTGCCGTTATTGATATTCGGAAAGGTGCGATTAGTCCAGGAGAGGGTGTAGCCTACCCATCCGCTGAGCTTTCCATATTTTTTCTGTAGAAAGAGTTCCATGCCATAGCTTTCTCCGTCGCCCACTTCCACCTTATCTTCCCAGTTCTCGGTTACGTTCAGGAAGCTGGCTCCTTCTTTATACTCGATCAGGTTGTTCATTTTCTTGTAGTAGCCTTCCAGGCTTACCTCGTAGGTTTGGTTGATGTTTTTGGCCAGGCCCAACGCCGCCTGCCGCGCCCATTGAGGTTTGATGTTGTTGGTAGCCGGTACCCACAGATCCGTGGGAAGGCCAATGCCCGAGTTGGTGAGCAGGTGAATGAACTGCTGCATCTCGGCGTAGCTGGCTTTAAGGGAAAAGGTAGGGGTGAACAGGTAGCGCAGCGATGCCCGCGGCTGCAGGGAATAGAAGAACTCGCTTCGCACGCTAAAGCCGGAGGCATGGACGCCGAGGTTCGCTTTTAAATTGTCCGTGATGCGGATGTCGTCTTC
>CAYUJK010000012.1:9407-11029 GCA_964444895.1 uncultured Roseivirgaceae bacterium | reverse complement strand
AGGCATGGACGCCGAGGTTCGCTTTTAAATTGTCCGTGATGCGGATGTCGTCTTCGATGTACGCACTGAATTCCCAGGCATTCAGCTTTTGAGTCCCGAAGGTGCTGTCGATGTCGACATCTTCTACATTGATAGCAAAAGTAGCGGCTCCAGGGTGGAATTCATGGTAGATAGCGCCCATCCCAAACTTGATCAGTTGGTTGGGTGAGGGAACGAAATCAAAGTCGATTTTGGTGGCAAAATCCCTGATTTGGGAGTGATACCTGGTTTTGTAGTATTGAGTCGAATTTTCATCTCCGGTTCTTTTTTCAAAAGTTTCTCCTGAAATGTCAAATTTATAGCGGCTATAGGTGAGGGTAGTATTGCTGAAGAGCTTGGGTGTCCAGATGCGGTTCCAGCGAAGGGCGGAAGTGATATTTCCCCAGTCAAAGCCAAAGTCATCTGAATTTTCTACGCGGGTGCCGGGGTACTCATTGATCTCTTTGTAGCGTGCATAAAATACGTCATCGCCCATATACGCGCTTAAAAATAGCCTGTCTCTGTCAGAGACTTTGTAATTGACCTTGGCATTCAGGTCGTAAAAATAGTAGCCGGTAGAGACGTTCTCATCCTGAGCTTTGATAATTGGCCTGGTCAAAAGATCTATATAAGTTCTCCTGCCCGAAATGATAAAAGAGGCTTTTTCTTTTTTGATAGGGCCTTCCAGGGTGAGCTTGGAAGCGATGATCCCCACAGAGCCTTCACCCCGAAATTCCTTCATGTTGCCCTCTTTGGCCTGAATGTCAATCACCGAAGAGAGCCGGCCTCCGTAACGTGCCGGAAAGCCGCCCTTGATCAGCTCTACATTGTTGATGGCGTCAGAATTAAATACTGAAAAGAAGCCAAATAAGTGTGAAGCATTGTACACGGGCACGCCATCCAGTAGTATCAGGTTTTGGTCGGGGCCGCCACCGCGCACGTAGATGCCGCTGGAGCCTTCATTGCCGGTTTGCACTCCCGGTAGCAGTTGCAACACCTTCAGTACATCCGTTTCTCCTAACAGCGCGGGCATGGCTTCTATTTCACGGGCCGATAGCTTCACACTGCTCATTTGGGTTACGTCCTGTAGGGCCTCGCCTTTTTCAGAAGTGACTACTACTTCTTCCAGGAGATTCGATGCGGGAAGTTCAACATTAATCACGGTGTCGCTTTTGAGCACAAAAGAGAACTGTTTCGAATTGTATCCCACATAGGAATACCTGATGGTAACCGAGTCAGAGGGCAAGGTAAGGCTGTAGAATCCGTAGGTATTGCTGGTTGTTCCTTTGAGCGTATTCGTGTGGTAGATATTCGCGCCAATGAGCGCTTCCAGGTTATCGGCGTCTTTGATCGTGCCGCTAATCGTGAACTGCTGGCTGTAGGTAAAATACGGAAGTGCCAGAAGGCAAAAAAGTAAAGGTTGTTTCATAGTTGATGGTAGTAGTTGGCTACCAAAATAGAAGTCCCTGGAAAAAATAACAACGGACCAGAGGCTGTTTAACAATTTTTAACAGAGGAACAAGGAACAAGGGGCAAGGGGCGGAGAGCGGAGGGCGAGAGGAGCGGGTAAGAGGTAATCAGTGTTCGGTAATCGGTGCTACCGA
>CAYUJK010000012.1:0-9307 GCA_964444895.1 uncultured Roseivirgaceae bacterium | reverse complement strand
GAGGGCGAGAGGAGCGGGTAAGAGGTAATCAGTGTTCGGTAATCGGTGCTACCGAATACAGAATACCGATCACTGAATACAACCTTTAACCCAGCAACGAATAACAATTAACCCAATAACGAATAACCAATAACGAACAACAACATGCTTACTTCACTTCTTTTGCGCCCTCGATGATTTTCTCCACTACATCGGGATCGAGCAGGGTAGTCGTGTCTCCGAAATTGGAGTTTTCGCCTTCGGCAATTTTTCGCAGTATGCGCCGCATGATCTTTCCGGATCGCGTTTTCGGCAGGCCGGGCACTATCTGGATTTTATCGGGCTTGGCAATCGGTCCTATAATGTTGTTCACCGTCATCCGGATCTCGTTGGTGAGGTTTTCCACGGAGCGGTTGGTCATATCGGCAATCACAAAGGCGTATATTCCCTGGCCTTTGATCGAATGGGGGTAGCCCACCACTGCAGATTCCACTACCTTGGGGTGCTCGTTGATGGCGTTTTCCACCTCGGCTGTGCCCATTCGGTGACCTGAAACGTTGATCACGTCGTCTACCCTGCCCAGAATGCGGTAGTAGCCATCTTCGTCGCGCTTCACACCGTCGCCGGTGAAGTAAAGATTTTCGTACGTGCTGAAGTAGGTTTTGCGGCAGCGTTCATGGTCTCCGTAAGTAGTTCTTAGCATTCCCGGCCAGGGGAATTTGATGCACAGGTTGCCTTCCACGCTATTACCCTTCAGCTCTTTGCCTTCTGCATCTACGATGACCGGCTGAATGCCCGGAAGTGGCATCGTGGCGTAGGCGGGTTTGGTGGGCGTGATGCCTGCCAGCGGCGAAATGAGGATGCCGCCCGTTTCTGTTTGCCACCAGGTATCTACTATGGGGCATTTGCCTTTGCCTACGTGGTCATGGTACCAGTGCCAGGCTTCTTCGTTGATGGGCTCGCCTACGGTGCCCAGCACTTTGAGGCTATCCAGTTTGTAGGGTTCCAGGGGTTCCTGCCCAAATACCTGAAGTGCTCGTATGGCGGTAGGGGCAGTGTAAAACTGGTTGACTTTATATTTATCTACAATCTCCCAAAATCGTCCCGCATGCGGCCAGGTAGGAATTCCTTCGTACATCACGGTGGTGGCGCCGGCCAGCAGCGGCCCGTATACAATATAGGTGTGGCCGGTGATCCATCCTACGTCGGCTGTACACCAGTAAACGTCGCCTTCGTTGTATTGAAAAACATTTTGGAAAGAATACTGGGAGTATACCATATACCCACCGCAGGTGTGTACAATCCCCTTGGGTTTGCCTGTAGAACCCGAGGTGTATAAAATAAAGAGCATATCTTCGGCGTCCGTTACCTCGGCAGTGTTTTCTGTTGAGGTGCTGTCTACTGCGTCGTGCCACCAGATGTCCCGGTCTTTGTTCATCGTTATGTCTTCTCCTGTTCTTTTGAGCACGATCACTTTCTCTACCGATTTGCAATTCTGCAGCGCCTCGTCCACCACCGATTTTATGGGAATCTGCTTGGCACCGCGATACGCGCCGTCAGAGGTCAGTACCACCTTGGCCGCGCAGTCGTTGATCCTGTCCGAAAGAGAAATGGCTGAAAAACCAGCAAAAACCACCGAATGAACGGCTCCGACTCTTGCGCAGGCCAGCATGGCGATGGCTGCTTCCGGCACCATGGGCATGTAGATCACCACGCGGTCGCCCTTGGCCACGCCATTTTGCTTGAGCACATTAGCGAACTGACAAACTTTGGCATATAGCTCGCGGTAGGTGAGGGTAATAGACTTTTCTTTTGGGTCGTTCGGTTCCCAGATGATGGCCGGCTGATCGCCCTTTGTATAGAGGTGACGCTCGAAGATATTCTCCGTAATGTTGAGCTTGCCATTTACAAACCACTTGATGTCGGGCGTTTTGAATTCCCACTCAACCACTTTATCCCATCTTTTTTTCCAATGAAATGTCTCCGCTATTTGTGCCCAAAAGGATTCGGGATGTTGTAAACTTTTCTGGTATTCGTGAATGTATCCTGCAAGGGTATGTAACTTGATCATGCCTTAAATTTTTTTGAATTAATAAAAGTGTATTACCAAATGACTTTGCCATACGCGAGGTATAGGAAAAAATCAGCCGACTAAAATTAAGGGAATTATAAATGATGAAAAAATTCGTGTAGCAACAATTTTCCAGGCAGGCCTTTGAAGAAATGCTTTGCGTGCGATGAAATGGTCTTCAGGGCGCTATTCTTCCCACTCTCATAAATATACAGGCGCTGGTAGAAAAAGAATAACTTTGTGGCGTCAAAGTACTAATATTGTTGATTCTCTGGATCATCAAATCTTTTCGCATAAAATTTTTGAGCATGATACGAACGCTCCTGATATGTGGTATGGCGATACTCAGTTCTTTCGCCTTCGCCCAAAAGCCGAAACAATACTCTGCTGCAGATATTCAGCTCATGCTGGAAAAACTCAATGTGCTGGGCACGGCGCTCTATGTGGCGGCGCACCCCGACGATGAGAATACCCGGCTCATCACCTATCTGGCAAATGAAAAAAAACTTTATACAGGCTACTTTTCCGTAACCCGCGGCGATGGCGGCCAAAACCTCATAGGCCCCGAAATCCAGGATCAACTCGGCGTGATCAGAACGCAGGAGCTGCTGGAAGCCCGCAGAATAGACGGCGGCGTACAGTTTTTCAGCCGCGCCCGGGACTTCGGCTATTCAAAGCATCCTGACGAAACGTTTACGATATGGGATCGCGATGCGGTGCTCAGCGACCTGGTGTGGGTAATCCGCAAGTTCCGGCCGGATGTGATCATTAACCGCTTCAACACCAAACCGGGAGAAACGCACGGACACCATACGGGATCGGCGATTTTGGCTATCGAAGCCTTTAAGAAAGCGGGTGATCCCAAGTGTTTTGCGGAGCATCTGGAGTATGTGGCGCCCTGGCAGCCGACGTCAATCTACTGGAACGCCTATTGGTGGAGAAATCCCGAAGGCGTCAACCTGGATGAGCTGCTCAGCTATGACATCGGCGCCTATAACCCATTATTGGGTAAATCGTACTCCGAAATTGCCGCGCTGAGTCGCAGCCAGCACAAAAGCCAGGGGTTTGGATCCAGCGGGCAGCGCGGAGAGATACATGACAGGCTTCAGTTTGTTGATGGTAAGGAAGCGCAAAACGACATTCTTGAAAACATAGACCTGAGCTGGGGCCGAGTAGAAGGCGGGGAGGCTATAGAAGCCGAAGTCGCAGCGATCATCCGCGCGTTCAATCCCCGCCAACCCTACGAAGCGGTGGCGCCCTTGCTCAGCTTGAGAAAAAAGGTGGAAGCGCTGAAAGATGAATTTTGGAGACAACGAAAGCTGCGGGAAATCGATGAGCTGGTATATGCCTGTGCGGGCCTTTATCTTGAGGCTGCAGCAAGTGAATTTTCAGCTTCCCATGGCGATTCGATAGTGCTTAGCATTGAAGCCGTAAACCGCTCCCCGGTTCAGGTGAGCCTTGTGTCTGCTAAGATAGTACAGCTGGACATGACGCTACCTGCCGACTCAGTGCTGCCCGAAAATAAGCGGGGAGAAAGCAAAACGCCCATCGTGGTTCCCCGGCACATCTCCATATCGCAGCCCTATTGGCTTGTAGAAGAAGGTACACTGGGCATGTTTGCCGTCAATGACCAGCAGATGATAGGCAAAGCTCAGAATGGAAATGCATTAGATGTGATTTTCACCCTGGACATAGGCGGCCAGAAGGTATCATATAAAAAACCGGTAGTATACAAAAGAAACGATCCGGTAAAAGGCGAGGTATACAGGCCATTTGTTGTCACGCCGCCGGTTTTTTCAAGGATAGAAGGCGGTGTGTGGATGTTTCCGGATGAAAAGGCGCGAAAGGTGAAAGTGAGCGTGAAAGCCGGGAAAGACCGTGTGGCTGGGAAGGTGTACCTAAAGCTGCCTCCCGGCTGGAAATCTACCCCTCAGTCTTTTGACTATGCCATCGAGGTTAAGGGTCAGGAGCAGTCCTTCGAGTTTGAGATACTGCCACCTAAAAATACTTCCAATGCCACAGCAATGGCTGTAGCTACACTGGATGGCACGGAATATTCCCGTCAACTTGTTTCCCTGGAATATGATCACATTTCGGCGCAAACGCTGTTTCCGCTCGCCACTTCCAATTTTGTCAGGGTGGAGTTGCAGAAAAAGGGCGAACGTATAGGGTACATCGCGGGTGCAGGTGATGCCGTTCCTGAGGCACTGGAGCAGGTAGGCTACCGGGTGGAAATGATCGACCCGAAGGGTATTTCTGCCCACTCGCTGAAGAAATATGACGCCGTCATTGTGGGCGTGCGGGCTTATAATGTGGAGGAAAAGCTCAAGTTTGCTACTGCCCACCTACACGAATATGTGAAGAAGGGCGGCACTGTAATCGTGCAATACAATACCATTTTTGGCCTGGTAACGGACGACATAGCTCCCTACCCCATCAAGCTCTCACGCGAGCGGGTGACAGTGGAAGGATCCCCCGTCACTTTTCTGAATGACAAACACCCTATCCTCAATTATCCCAATAAGATAAGTCAGAAAGACTTTGAAGGATGGGTTCAGGAAAGAGGCCTGTATTTTCCTGTGGAATGGGATGAAAAATTCGAACCAGTAGTCGCTATGGCGGATCCGGGGGAAGACGAGCTGAAAGGAGGTATACTGGTAGCGGAGCATGGTGAGGGGTATTTTATCTACAGCTCCTTGTCGTGGTTTCGCGAGTTGCCCGCAGGGGTGCCGGGCGCGTACCGTCTTTTTACAAACATGATTTCTATAGGTAAGTGATGTCTGGCAGGATGTGTCCTGGTATTTCGGTACAACAACTGGGCAAAGGCACTCTGTAAGACATCTGTAATTTTATGCCTGCTACAATATTCAACAATGTTGCAAAAACGTTACCTTTAGTGAACTAAATCCGGGTAAATGCCATTTATTTAAATAAACTAAAGGCAATGAAAAAGGTATTGACGGTTCTCCTGATCTCAGGGCTTGCTTTTTTTTCGTCGTGCGATAACGACAACGAAGCCCAACCCGCTAAACTTACACTCCAGTTCCAACATCTGATTGATGGCGAGGAAATTGTTTTTGATGAAATGATCTACACCAATGCCGCTGGAAATGAATGTGAAATAAGTGAAATTCAGTGGTTTATCTCAGATGTAACACTTGTAGCAGCAGGTGGCGACTCGACCTTGCTGGACGAAGGCGGATTTGCTCACTACATCGACACCGATATTCCCGGCACGTGGACCTGGAACCTGCCGGACGATATTAGTCCCGGAGCGTACTCAGCAATCAAAATGACATTCGGACTCAAGGGCGCCAAAAATATTCCTTACTCCTTTCCCAATCCGCCAGAAAGTGATATGATCTGGCCTTACCACATGGGCGGAGATCACGGCGGCTACCACTACATGAAGCTGAACGGCTTTTGGATGAATACGGAAAGCCAGCGTATGCCGTTCAACTTTCACATCGGTGTAGGGCAGATTTATGAGGATGAAGATAGCCGGGTGGGCGGTCGCCTGGATGCCAGGATCGCTTCCTGCTCCGGACAAAACTATCGCGTAGCCGGCGCTACCGATCAATTTATTCAAAATTGGTTTGAAGTGGTTCTGCCCTTGCCTTCGTTTACCATTGCTTCGGGTGAAGTAAAAAAAGCTACGATCACCATGAATGTAGAAAATTGGTTTCAGAATCCCCATGCGTATGATCACAACGTATACGGCGGTATGATCATGATGAACCAGGAGGCGATGGGCAAGATAAGTGAAAACGGACATGATGTCTTTACAATAGAGATTGATTGAAATGCGATAGTAGTATTGGTTCATCCGGGATCAGCGCATTCCCGCTCAAAATCCTCCAATGGGAGATGGGCAGCAGCCACACTTTTTAGCATGAATGAGTAACGAGAGAAAATGGATAGTGTAACCCGAAAACGTATTTCCCGCAATCCGGTGAGCAAACTTCTACTGGTGTTATCAGCATCGCTGATTTTTGTCCTCGTGGTAGTCATTCAATCGTGCAATACCGAATCCTCCGGTCCGGAAACCCAGGGGCCTACTCCTTATGAATTCCCGGAAATGAAGTATTTCCCCACGCAACTCAACATTCCGGCAGACAATCCCATGACCATAGAGGGGGTGGAGCTGGGCCGCTACCTGTTTTATGATGGGCGCATGTCGGGGCGTACCCACCCCGATTCGCTCATGTCCTGTGCTTCCTGCCACATCCAGGCCAACGGTTTTGAAATAGGCATGGACCATCCCAAATACCCCGGCGGCCATCCGCGCGGACTACCCACACAGGGCTACCCCGAAGGAAAACCCACCCCGCACATGATGCTCCCCACGGTGAACCTTGTGTTTAACGCTAATGGCTACGGCTGGAATGGATTTCTGGAAGAGAGCAATGAGCTGACCAGCCTGCCGGGCTATGATTTTACCGGCGTGGACAATCTCAATTTCAAAAACGTCGAAGCCTTTACCTACATGGCCATCGTGGCTAAGCACGAGATGGATGGAAATATTCTTAAAACGGTAAACCTGATTTCGTCAGACCCGATGTACCCGCCGCTTTTTGCCAAAGCGTTCGGTACGGAAGAAATTACGGCTGAGAAGATCAGCAAATCCATTTCGCAATTCATCCGGTCTATCGTGAGCTACCGGTCAAAGTTCCATAAGTCGCTGCGCGGCGAAGCGGAGCTTACCGCCCTGGAGCAGTACGGGCACGAGCTTTTCTTTTCCGAGGAGGCCGACTGCTTCCACTGCCACGGCGGCAGCGTGCTCATGACCAATAATTTGTATTTCAACAACGCCAAGGATACCGAGTTTACTGACGACCGCGACCGCTTTTCCATCACCGGAAGTCCCGCCGATATTGGCGCTTACCGGGCGCCTTCCCTTTTGAATGTAGCGCTAAACGGCCCTTACATGCATGATGGACGGTTTGCCACACTGGACGAAGTCATCGATTTCTACTCAGAGGGTCTGGTGTATTCCGAGCATGTACATCCGCTTATGAAAAATGTAAACCAGGGTGGCGTACACCTTGATGACGAAGAAAAGGCGGCGTTAAAGGCCTTTTTGCTCACCTTGACCGATCATGAACTGCTCACTGATCCGCAATATGGCCCACCGGCAGAACTGGGCCAATGGGCCGTTCAGTAAAAGATCGACTGCATTTTGAACACAGGAATATTATCTTTCCGCTGCGAGATAACAATATTAACCAGGGGTCGTGTAAATTTGGGGATAAAACAAAACTGAAGTAGGGAATGGAAAGCAATATCAATTTTAGCGAAATCACGCAATACAGCAAGAATTTTACCGAAACAGCCTGCAATCTTTTTTTCAAAGACAAGGAATCGATCAGTGGACAGGAAATTTTGAAGCTGACGCCTATTCAGCAGGTGAACCTGTTTGTGGTGTATGAGCTGCTCACCCTCTGGAACATCGAAAGTGCGAAACTGAAGAGTCCGTACTTCAACTACGACAATCCTGAAGTACAGGAGGCCCTTCGGAAGATGATGAACACGCTTTCGCGAAATATTCTAATAAAAAAAGAAGACCTTTTGCCCCTGCTTCACGTCGCTACGGAAAAGTCCATCTTACTTATTTTCTCACCCTACCAGTTTTACAAAAATGAGATCGAAAATTCAGTGGACGGCAGGCTGAAAATTGTCCATTTGGAAGAAATGAAAAAATATGTGAAGGTAAACCGTCACCTGCTGGACCAGTACATTGACCGTTTGAAGAAGGAGGACATAGAGGAGATTTTCAGCGAAGAGGCTGTCCGCATGTTTGACGAAGTTTGTCAAAATACCAAGGAATCCCCTGATGATTTTGAAGCGTTCATTCCGCATTTCTCAGAGATCGTGAACCTCGACATCAATGCCTTTTACCGGGAAAGCCCGGAAGACCCGACGCCAAAGGCTGAGCCTCCCACCTACAATGGCGAAGCCGAAGTGCACAACCTCAATGAGTCGCTGCACAGGGATGTGGAAACCCTGGCCGACATTCACGAGAAAAGGCGAATAGACGGCATCAAAAAGAATATCACCATCAACCAGCGGTTTATGTTTGTGAATGAACTCTTCGGAGGAAATGCCGACGAGTTTGAATCCGTGGTGACCTACCTGGACAATTGCGATAAGAAGTCCGATGCCATGAGCTTTATCATGGCCAACTGCATAGAAGCAAAAGGATGGGACCAGGAATCGGAAGAGGTGGCAGAGTTCATGTATGTGGTGCAAAAGAGATTCCCCGATTAGCTCCTGCTTTTATTTTAACCTCACCTTACTCCACTCTTTCAATTGCCATATTACTTTTGCCGAGGCCAGGTGGTTATTTTGCCGGTCGTGGATATCTACCGGACATTCTACCAATACTGACTCGCTGTGCTCCAGTGGTGTGAACACAAATTCCCTGAGCCAGGCGTCGGTGATTTCAAATCGTGCCGTGGCGTCCATCTTCCCCTGGTAAAGGTACTCTACTTCCATGCTTTTCAGGATGATCCGGTACCGGTTGAAGCCCGCCCGCGACAGCATCATCGCCCCCGTGGTAAATTCGCACAGTGTGGCCAGTGCGCAGGCGTGGAGGCCCTTTACGTGATTCAGGTTTTTCTTTTTGTAGGGTAGCAGTGTTTCTATGCGGTCGTCTGACAACGACAGTATTCTGAAACCATGAGGCCGGTTGAAGGGAATCATGCGGTTTAAGCCCAGGTTGAGCAGTTTCAGGTAGAAAGCAGACCCTTTTGCCTTTTCGATCAGTGCGGCGATATCCATATATTTTCCGTTTGCCTTCCATAATTTCTGAAAAAAATTGTGAAAAGCATGACTTTGCCGCCAGAAGAAATGAGTACCTCGCTGTTTTACCGGTTCTTTCGGACGGAAATGACGTTGACGATGGCCAGTATGAGAAAGAAAACCGGAATAAATGGGGGCTTAATCTTCATGGGCAATACCTCAGCAGGTACTTCGGGTTGTATATGCACATACACGGCTACCAGCATCATGAAGGCCATCATAGCCGATGCGACGGAAACGGCCAGGGCGAAGGCCCGGGGGGAGAGTCTCTTCCGGTAAACCATTGCGGCAACGAGGGCTATTCCCACGCCAATCTCGCCCGCTATACCTGCTGCGTACGAAAGGCTACCCATGCCGCTGCCGGCAATTTGGGCTGCGTACCAGCTTTTAAACGGATCCGCGAATTTGAGCACTCCAAACATAAAAGAAGAAATACCAAGGAACCAGGAAATATAC
>CAYUJK010000011.1:22540-25514 GCA_964444895.1 uncultured Roseivirgaceae bacterium | reverse complement strand
GGCATTCAGGTGGTGGACCAAGTGGATGACTGCGATGTTTTATTCGGCGTAAAGGAAGTTCCCCTAAAAAATCTGATTCCCGGCAAAACCTACTTTTTTTTCTCCCACACGATCAAAAAGCAAGCGTACAACCGAGAGCTGTTGCGGGAAATTCTGAAACGCAAAATTCGCATGGTAGACTACGAGTGCCTGGTGGATGAAAAGGGCATTCGCATCATTGCCTTTGGCCGATGGGCCGGTATAGTCGGCACCTACAATGCCTTCTGGACGTATGGCAAAAAATATAAGCTTTTCGACCTGAAAAGAGCTTATCAATGCAAAGACCTGAATGAACTCAAAAGAGAAATCAGCAACATTTCTCTGCCACCGGTCAAAATAATAATTACGGGCAATGGCCGCGTGGCCAAAGGCGGACTGGAAGTGCTAAAGCTGGCGGGCATTAAGCAGGTAGAGCCGGCGCCGTTTTTCTACCAAACCTTTGAAGAGCCCGTTTTCACCCAGGCCGATGTGAATACCTACTACCGGCATAAAAAAGGACATCCTTTCGATTTCCAACATTTTTTCAAGCATCCCGGGCAGTATATTTCTGACTTCGTACCATTTACCCACAAAGCCGACGTGCTGATCAACGCCGTTTTCTGGGATCCGAAAGCGCCCCGGCTTTTTTCTTTGGAGGACATGCAAAGCCCCGATTTTCAGGTAAAAGTAATAGCCGACATCACTTGCGACATTGAAGGTTCCATACCTTCCACCATCCGGGCGAGTAATATTGACGATCCAGTCTATGATTTTGATCCCCATACAGGTAAAGAAAAGCCCGCTTTCAGCGATGAGAAAAATATTTCCGTGATGGCCATTGATACGCTGCCCAACGAACTCCCCCGCGATTCATCTGAGGACTTCGGGCAGCAGCTATTGGAAAATGTCTTGCCGGCGCTTTTCGGAAATGATAAAAGCAGTGTGATCAAAAAAGCGACCATTGCTGATGGAGGAAAGTTGACGGAAAGGTTTGGGTATTTAAAGGATTTTGTGGAGTTAGGGCTTGATGCGTTATTCTAAAAAACAGTATGACTAAATTAGGTTTATCTGTTACCTTTACAGGAGGTTATACTTTGATTAAGATTATGATTACTCAACATAAATTGACCAAAATGCAGCTTGAGCTGTTAAAAAGCTTCAAGCACATAACTGATGAAAAGCAATTGAAAGAGGTGAAGTCGCTTCTCAATTTTTATTTTCGAAAGAAACTGGACGAGGCTGTCGAAAAAGCTGAAAATGAAAGGAATTACACTTCTCATATTTATGAGGAATGGTTAAATAAAGTCCATGTATAAAGTCCCCGTGGGTCGTGTCTTCACGACCCACACTACCCAAATCAAGGTTCGACACAAACCTTAGCGTAAATAGTTGGAGAGCCAGTTATGATTGGGAAATTTGTGAGACTTTACACTTTACTGGTGTAATAAGCTGCTCACGTCTTCTCGAAGTTTCTTTAGGTCGTTTGAAACTATTGCCCAAATAATGTCTTCTGACACTGAATCATAGCCGTGGATTATTCTGTTTCGAGTATCAACAATTTTTCTCGCATTGGTAATTCTTAATTCGGGATTTACTTTCAAAATTCTGCTAACTGCCTCGCCGATTATCTCAATATTTCGTTCGATAGCTTTTCTGGTTTTAAGGTCATTTCGGAATTCAAAAAAATTTCTTTTCTCAGGTAGAAAGCTCTCTATTTCATCAATAGATTGCTTTATATCTTCAAGCCAAATCCGGACTTCCTTTTCCATATACTTTAACTTTAGTTCGGTCTATCTCACTCTTTAAAAATCGATTTCTAATGGCTTTTTGTTCGAGAAGATCGATTTGTCTTTTTAGGATGTCTTCTAATTGAAATTTAAGATTGAAATATTTGTCAGAATAAGAAATGGGGTCATTGTCTTCAATATCCACCACTAAATCAATATCACTCTCGGTATTGAATTTGTCAGTGGTAACAGAGCCAAAAGCGAATAGCGTTTTCACCGTATTTAATTCACACAGTCTTCTGATTTGATCGATGTGTTGATTCAATATCTTCATACGTATTCAAAATTAGCATTTTTTTTCAAAGTACCGAGCCTCCTAAAATATGGCAAAAGATTTAACCTTCGCGACTTCAACTTTCCAAAAAACCCCAACTTTTGGAAAGTTATCCACCTGTATCATTATTTTTGCCGTCAATGAAAAAACTCATCAGCTTCTTTCTCCGGAAAATACCGCGTACTACCCTCCAACGGGTGAGCCATTTTGTGCTTCCTGTCATTGGCCTGTTCCTTCGCGGCAATACCTACGAATGCCCTGTTTCCGGGAAGAGCTACCGCCGGTTTTTGCCGTATGGGAGGATCAATCCCCGACCCAACGCCCTTTGCCCCGATTCACTTTCCCTGGAGCGCCATCGCCTCATGTGGCTCTATTTAAAAGATAAAACCAATTTCTTTACCGAAAAACTTAAGGTACTGCACATAGCCCCGGAAATCTGCTTTATGAAGAAGTTTCAGGCCCTGCATGGTGATGACTACATCACTGCTGATCTGGAATCGCCCCTGGCCAAGGTGAAAATGGACGTGCACCAAATTCCTTTTAATGAAAACACATTTGACGTTGTCTTTTGCAACCACGTGATGGAGCACGTGGACGATGACATCAAAGCCATGAGCGAAATCTACCGCATACTGAAGCCGCAGGGCTGGGCCATCATCCAGTCGCCGGTGTACCCGGAGTTGGAAAAGACCTACGAAGATCCTGCTATTACTAACCCCATGGAACGGGAAAAAGCTTATGGCCAGGACGATCACCAGCGTAAGTACGGCCGCGACTACGGCGACCGCCTCCGAAAAGCGGGTTTTGACGTTACGGAAGACGACTATGTAAAAAGTCTCCCTCCCGAAAAGGTAAAAAGATACGCCCTGCCAGAGGAGGAAGTGATTTATTTTTG
>CAYUJK010000011.1:2780-22440 GCA_964444895.1 uncultured Roseivirgaceae bacterium | reverse complement strand
CTCCCGAAAAGGTAAAAAGATACGCCCTGCCAGAGGAGGAAGTGATTTATTTTTGCAGGAAGCTGTAATACAAGCGGCAGGAGGCAGCAGCAGGAGGCAGTATGTGAAGGGGTTGCGTTGTTTAGGGTTCACATTGTTTGTTAGGGTAAATGGAAAAGCTGATATTGGAAGAGATCTTTATTTTGTCACCCTGACGAAGGAAGGGTCTGAGACGTAACTATTAACCATTCATGTCATGGATTGGAAATTGACGTAAGAAAGCCGACGTGGCAATCTTGTGAATGGTAGTATGGAAAAGATGCTTCGTGCCGTAGCATAAAAAAAGCAATATTTCTGGGTGGAATTTTTTTATGAGATCAGATGGCAAAATGAGTAACCGACCAAAGCTGAGGTACTATAGACAGTTGACTCATACAATTTCAGCTAATTACTCCCAATGACCACTGGCTGCTTTAACCTATTATCGGCGACCCAACACTAATACCTCAAAATAAACTCCTGCAGGTTCACCTCCCTTTCCAGTTCCATCTTTTTTCGCAGGCGGTAGCGGGCTATCTCCACCCCGCGCACGGAGATGTTTAGCAGGTGGGCGATTTCTTTGGTGGAGAGGTTCATGCGCAGGTAAGCGCTGAGCCGGGTTTCCTGGGGGCTCAGGCCTGGGAAGTCTTCCTTCAGCCGCGAGATGAAGTCACCATGCACCTCATCAAAATGGATTTCGAAATGCTTCCAGTCATCATCTTCCGAAATGTTTTTATCGATGTTGTGGATGATTTTCCCAATCTCGTTTTTTACCTCCTGGTTTTTACTCCTTTTCGAGATGGAGAACAGGTTGTTTTTCACGCTATTGATAAAACTGTTTTTGTTGATCAGGTGCATGGTAGAGGTGGCCAGCTCCTTGTTTTTGCTTTTGATCTCGGCTTGTAGTTTTTCATTGCGGAGCTTTTCCAGTTCCTCTTCTGAGGTTCGCAATTCGGTGTCGATCCGCTTCAGTTCCTGGCGTTGTCGTTCGGTGAGTTTGTGTTTTTCCTTTTTGTATTTTTTATCGATGAGGTAGAAAACCGTAACAAGCAAGCCTACCAACAGAAGGGAATAGACGGTGAAGGCCGTGCGTGTGCGGTGCCACGGCGGCAGCACTTCAAAGCTGTAAATAGAGTCTTCGCTTATCTGGCCGTACAAGTTCCTGGCTCGTACATGAAAGGTATATTCACCTTCAGGGAGATTGGTATATTCCTTGTCTGTTTTGGTGGTCCATTCGCCGTAGCCCGGCTCGACATTTTCCAGCCAGCATTGGTATTCCGTCCGGTGTTGGCTGTCGATAAAGGTGGCACTATATTCTATACGGAGCGAGTTTCGCTTGTACCGCAGGCTGGGGATTTGCTCCTCAGGCTGTACAAACACGTTCTTTCCAGCTACCAGGTACCTTCCGTTTGAAATCAGCGAGTCTACTGGTGAGGTCGTCATCACCCGTCGGATCAATGTTTGAAACGGCTGACGGGTGATTTCCGGGTCCGACAGCCGGTAGGAGATAAAGCCTTCTTTGGCACCAAACAGCACGTGGTTAGCCTCCATCACCGATATATTCTGAAGATCGTCGTTCAACAAAAGGTGAAGCCGGTTGAAAATATTCGTTTCTTTTACGTAGCCCCCGCCTATCTGCTTTTTCAACAGGCCAATTTCATCTACAGCGATGTAGTAGATATTGCCAAGGGGGTCTTCTGCCATGCTTACGATGCGGGTGGTAGAATCAAAAAATTTCGAGAAAAAGGGGTCGACCTCAAAGCGATCTGTTTCGGCATTATGCCGGTAAATGGTGCCTTCGGTGGTAAAAATGATGCGGCTGTTGATATGCCACACGTTGATAAGCAGGTTAGATGGTAGCCCACTTTCAGTGCCGTAAAACTTTACTTCTACTGAGTCGAGGGCTTCGTTGAGTTTTAACTTGAAAACACCCTTGTACCCGTGCGCCATCCAGATGTTTCCTTGTTCATCTTGTTTCATCACCCGCGAGGATTCGTTAAATCCTTTAATTTTCCTGACGAATTGTACTTTTCCTCGCTCTTTCTTAAAAAGTAAAAGCCCTTTGTAGTTGCCCTCTATGATGTAGCCCGGGTGGTCAGAAAGTTCCAGGAAAGTCCAGGCGCCAAGTGTTTGCGAGAGGTGCAGGGCCTGGTTTCCCCGTATTTCAAAAGCGCCCAGGTGGTGCCCCAGCAGCAGGGTGTTGGCTACCCGGGCCACACTGTACACCTGACCTTCCGTGTGAGAAACCAGCTCGAATCCGGCAATTGGATCGTGGGCATTGGTGATGTACAGTCCGTTGTTTGTGCCCAGGTACAGGTCTTGGCTGTGCACATAGGCGCTGTATCCTGTGCCTGGCAAGCCTGATTGCTCGCTGATGTGGGAAAAAGGCAGGCTCAGCTCTATCAGCGTAATACCATTATTGTGGCCTACCCACAGGTTACCCTGGATGTCTTCGAACAGCGAAATCACTGTTCTGCTGTTCATGCCACTTCCTTTGTTCAGGTGGAGTTGGATACGGCCCTGGAGGTCAAAAACTATCAGGCCCTCGTTTTGAGTGCCTACGGCAATATTGCCGTTTTGCAAGCGAATGGCTTCGTTGATGCCGGCGTGCGCGAAGAAGGAAGTATGCGTCTCAGCCCAGGGAATAAACCCGTTTTCATGCGAAATAAAAATACCGTGGTTAAGTGTTGCTATCCAAAGCCTGTCGTACGACAGCGGAATGACGGAAGTGATGGTCATACCCGTGAAGAATTCGCCATAAGGCAGCAATTTCAGGCTATCGCCCTCCAATACAGAGAGTCCGGTTTCCAGTTGATTTACAAATATTTTATTGTTTGCTAAAAAAACGTTTTCTGGTGCATAACGCGGATCTACTACGTGTTTCAAATGTCCGGCCTTGCTGTAGATAAATATTTGGTTGAATGTGCAGAATATCAGGCTTTCATTTTGTTCAAAAATACTCCACGTTTCGTCGAAATTGCGATACTGGTCAGGAAGGCTGTCGGCCAGAGACACGTAATCCAGCCGGATGTTGTTGGAAATGAAATACCCAAAATCTCCCTGGCAAGCCACAAATATCCTTCCCTGCGAATCCACAAAAACGTCTCTTAGTTTGGTGGCTTTGGGCACTACGTGACGGCTCCACGATGCTCCGTCGAATTCGAGAAGACCGAAATTGTTGGCTACGTACACGAGCCCATTGTTGCTTTGGGTGATTTTCCAGTTCTGAATACCCCCCTTGTAGTCCTGGCTGGAGAAATACCTGCTGAAGGGTACGCCCAGCGTGAAGGTTTGCCCCATAGTGGCGAGGTGCCCACATAAGAGCAGACAGCAAATTAGTATCCTGAGGGCAATTTTCATCAGCGGCAAACTTTTGACCACTCAATATACAAATCTATTTTTCATGATGTATTAGCCGATGGACTGTGAAGTACGAATGCGGAGCGTGAGAGAAAAAGAAAAAGCCACTAAATTAAAAGTAAAGGACACTTTTGCCTGGTGTGTGATGAGTTTTTGATGTATTCGTGAAGAGGTCGTGTTGTAGTATTGATGTATTCCTATTTTTTGAATTGCTCCTCTTTAATTCGTCCTTCGACATCATATTTCAATTTAAAAATCACCTCGATATGAGAAAAAATCTACTTATCGTACTCTTTTCTGTAATTAGCTTGGCCTTGCATGCGCAGGACAGGCTTGTTAGTGGAAAAGTGACGGACGAAACCGGGGAAGGCTTACCCGGTGTGAACATTATGAAAGCGGGAACTTCAGAGGGTGTCATCAGTGATGTGGATGGCAATTTTTCCCTGGAGGCTAACAGTGCCGACGTGCTACGGTTTAGCTACGTGGGCTATGTACAGGAAGAAGTAACCGTGGGAAATCAGTCGGTTCTTAACGTGACCTTGATGCCCGATGTTACCACCCTTACTGAGGTAGTAGTAGTTGGTTACGGCAGTACTACTAAGAAAGAACTTACGGGCGCCGTTTCCAAAGTAGGCAGTAAGGCCATCGAAGAGCGGCAGGTACCCCGTATCGACCAGGCCCTTCAGGGGCAGGTTTCCGGTGTAAACGTGACCACTAACTCCGGTGCGCCGGGCGGATCGGCCAACATTCGTATCCGCGGACTCAGCACTAACGGCGATAATAACCCACTCATTCTGGTGGACGGAGTTGTCTACAGCGCCGAAGGATTAAATGCATTGAACCCCGCAGATATAGAGTCTGTTAACATCCTGAAGGATGCTACGGCGAGTATTTATGGAGTATTGGGAGCAAACGGCGTTTTGCTGATCGAAACTAAGAAAGGACAAACAGGTCAGAAACCTACTTTTGAGTTCAATGGATACTATGGTTTGCAAGAAGCAGCGCGACGCCTGGACCTTTTAAATGCGAGAGAATACGCTATTCTGAAGAATGAGGCTTTTGCAGCCGGTGGGCAGCCCCTTCCTTTCAACAATACAGAGTTGGGCGAAGGCACCGACTGGCAGGATAAGGTTTTCGAGCAGGCGCCAATTCAGAATTACAATTTCGGTGTTTCGGGAGGCTCGGAAAAAACGACCTACAACATTGGTGGCTCTTATTTTGACCAGGAGGGTATAGTAGGTGGCAACAGGGCGAAATTTGAACGGTACAACGGGCGACTGAATTTTGTGACCGAACTGGCACCTCGGGTAAAGCTGACCCATGTATTGCTTTACACGCACGAAAAAAGCAGGGGTGTTTCAGAGTCAGCCATTGGGTCGGTGCTTTACAATGCCGTAAACGCTTACCCCACCGAGCCGGTGACTATTGATGGCCGGTATTCCTATCTCGACAATGTGGCGGACATTATTAACCCCGTAGCGCAGTTGGCCAATACCCACAACAATGCTATTGTAAATAAATTTGTGGGAAAAGAAGAAATCAGCTATAAGATCAACGACCAGTTCACACTGAATGGAAGGGGCGGATATAACTATGCTATCGTGGATTCGAAAACCTTTAATCCATTGGTATGGTATGGACCTGGCAAATACGCCAACTCTGCTGCCAATGAGAACCTTGACCCCGTGATTGTAAACATAGGTGACCTGGAAATTGAGAGGGGAGCAAACGTATATGAAGAGAGAAACACCTACCTGAACTACAATCTCGAAGGTTTTCTGAACTATGAAACAACGTTGGATGCGCATACAGTTAAAGGAATGCTGGGCCTGGCGTATTTGAGTTGGGTGAACTCCGGTCTGAATGGAACCGGCTTTAATATTCCCAACAATTCGCTTGATCTGGCTGACATTTCAGCTAACCAGGCGCCAAATGGATACCTGAACAACGTAGGCTCATTTCAGGATAAGAAAGTACAAAATTCCATCTTTTTCAGGGGAGAATACGATTATAAGAAGAAATACTTGCTTTCGGGTATTGTTAGGCGGGACGGCTCATCAGTATTCGGGTCTAATAACAAATTTGGCTTCTTCTACTCTGGTTCAGCAGCCTGGGTATTTTCAGAAGAGCCGTTTTTCAATTTGCCATTCGTAGATTTCGCCAAGCTGAGAGCCAGCTATGGAAAGATTGGTAATGACCAGATAGGCCTTTTTTCCTACAGGGCAAACCTGAATGGCGAGGGGGTGTATGTGTTTAACAATCTGATCACCCAGGGAGCGGCGATTGGTCAGGCAGCAAATCCTGACCTGAAGTGGGAAACGACGTACCAGACAAACATTGGATTGGACCTTACAATCCTGGGGAAATTTGACCTAACCGCAAACTACTTTATTAAGCAAACCAATGATCTTCTTTTTCAACCGGATGTTTCCGCAATACTCGGAACCTACGGCGCCGGCAGTTCTCCGCCCATTATCAATGGTGGAAATGTAAAAAATACCGGAGTGGAATTGGATCTTGGCTATACTGTCAGGGGAAATAACGGGCTTACCTTTTCTGCTAATTACAACATCACTTATCTTAAAAACGAGGTTACGAAAGTGCCGGAAGGGTTTAATTTCATTCCCGGAGCCGGATTTAGCGTAGGTGGCGCCGTAGCCACTCGCTTCGAAAAGGGCTACCCAATAGGATATTTCATCGGTTATGAAACAGATGGGATATTCCAGACAGCTGAAGAGATAGCTTCGAGCGACGTAGTGCAGCCAGGAGCACAGCCAGGAGATTTGCGGTTTGTGGATCAGAACGGAGATGGCAGGATCACCTTTGGCGACGATGCCGACCGGACGATGATCGGCTCGCCCCTGCCTGATTTTACCATGGGCCTCAACCTCAACGCGGGCTATATGGGATTCGATCTTTCGGCCAATATGTACGCTGCTTTGGGGCAGGAAATCATCCGCAACTACGAGCGGCAGCAGCCCTATGCCAATATGCTTAGCTACAACATTAACCGCTGGACGGGGCCTGGCTCAACAGATGAGTATCCGAGATTGACTACTGGTGCTACACAAAACACAGTATTCTCTGATTTTTATGTGGAAGATGGTTCGTTTGCCCGTCTTAGGAATATTACCCTGGGCTATACACTTCCCGGTACACTTACCAAAACCATCGGCGTCAGATCTCTACGATTCTACATCTCGGCCAATAACCTCATTACCCTTACCAAATACCAGGGATATGATCCTGATCTTGGCGCTACGGGAGTATTGACTACGGGTGTTGATCTGGGAAGATACCCCCAGGCCAGGGTTTATATGGGTGGCATTAACCTCACCTTTTGATGAAAGTGAAATTTCGACAACAAATGGAAATGACAATGAAATCGATATATAGAATAATAATGTTAACGATGGGGATTTACGCCTTCCCGGCCTGCGAAAGCCAGTTGGATATCGACCCACAATACACCCAGGATGCGGAGAATTTTTTCGTAACCTCTGAAGACTACGACCGGGCGCTTACCGGCGCTTATGACTTGCTCCAGGCGTCTTACCTTACCGTATGGATAGGAGAGATAGCCTCAGATAATGCCATCGCGGGTGGCGAGAGTGTGAATGACTCGCGCGGCTTGCATGAGATCGAGAACATGACCCACAACGCCGTAAATGACGAACTCAGAAATGTGATGCGGTACAACTACGCCGGCATTACGCGGGTGAATTATATCTTCGAAAATAAAGACAATATCGACTTCGAAGGAAAAGATCAGATATTGGCTCAGGCGGCCTTTCTTCGGGCGTATTACTACTTCGAACTGGTGAAATTCTTTGGCGATGTTCCTTTGATCGTAGATGAGAGGATAGGAATCGATGCCGTTTCTTCCATCCCCCGGTCACCGGTAGCAGACGTGTATGGGCAAATAGAATCCGACTTGACGTATGCCAGCGAAATCTTAGACTGGACAAACGCTGTGAAGGGCAGGGTAACAAAAGGTGCGGTGCTCTCGCTATTGGGAAAAACTTACCTCTACCAGGAGAAATTTACCGAAGCGGCACAGGTACTCGACAGGGTGATTACTGAAGGACCTTATGCAACTATTGACTATACCACGAGCGAAGAATACAGGGATATGTTTAGCGTGGCAAACGAGGGGAATTCGGAGTCGGTATTTGAAGTAGAATATTCAGGAGACGAAGGGGGAGGATACGGATGCTTCGTGTGCCTGGAAGGCAATGCCGCTGTCGGTTTTCATGGCATCCGCCAGTACACCGGTCCGGTCTACAGCGATGGCAATAGCTACAACCTGCCTACGCAAGACCTCTATGATGCATTTGAAGCAAATGACATACGACGAGAGGCTACCCTTTTGGACATAGATGCCTTCATAGCTGCCCAGGACAATCCGGACGACATCACCTATGCCATTGGCGGCGGAGGCCATACGGGATATTACAACAATAAGTACATCAAGCGACAAGATGAATTGGGTCTGCCTGATAATGACCTTACCAGTCCCGTAAACTATCGCGCCATTCGCTATGCCGATGTGCTGCTGATGGCCGCAGAGGCCCACAACAGAAAGTCAGCCCCCAATGACGATCAAGCCCGTACCTACCTGAACCAGGTGAGAAACAGAGTAGGACTTGCCGATGTTAGCGCTTCGGGCACAGCCCTCACAGAAGCTATATGGCACGAGCGCCGATTGGAACTTTCGGGAGAGGGAGTTCGCTTTTTCGATCTGGTGCGTACCGGGAAAGCTGCTGAAGCCATAGATGGTTTTCAAACCAATAAAAACGAGCTGTTCCCTATCCCGCAGGTAGAGATTGATCTGGCCGGCGGGCACTGGAACCAAAATCAGGGCTACAACTAAAATGAGAAGAACAATGAAGAAGATTATAAATAAATGGATACTGATACTGCCCGTGGTGCTGCTTGGGGCCTGTATTGAGACGTACGATCTGAACGAAGCGCCACCAACTGCCGAAGATGCGGTGTTTACATTCGCTCCATCAGATGAAAATGAGAATATTATTCAGTTTACCACGTCCTCACAGGC
Source organism: uncultured Roseivirgaceae bacterium (assembly GCA_964444895.1). Classification (GTDB taxonomy): domain Bacteria; phylum Bacteroidota; class Bacteroidia; order Cytophagales; family Cyclobacteriaceae; genus CAJXNP01. The sequence continues at coordinate 14,003 of CAYUJK010000011.1, read as the reverse complement.
GTTTATGCTGAAGTGGGATCTCGGCAATGGTTCTGTTGCTTCGGGCCGGTCGGTGACGGGTATTTATCCCCTGGCGGGCACCTACACGGTAACACTCACAGCCTTTACCGGCGGGGGGAGTGTTTCCAGCAGCCAGGAAATTGTGATTGCAGAAACCGACCCTACCTTACTCGATAAGCCACTGTATAATATGCTCACGGGCGGCGCTGACGCCGTAGGAGGCAAGACATGGGTGATAGATTCGGCCAGGGCGGGTCACTTTGGTGTGGGCCCTAATCCCTCAAGTGGAGCAGGCGACGTGCCCGAGTGGTACGCAGCAGGGGCTAATGAAAAAGTAGGTGGCGGTATGTACGACGATAGATATACTTTTTATCTTGCTGACTTTCAATTTGAAATGGTGGTAAATGGTGACGTGTACATCAATGGGGCACAAGGACCCAATTTCCCGGGTTCTTCTGAGAGTCCGGTCGGCGACTTGATAGCCCCCTTCACTCCCGGCAATAACCTCACTTGGTCGATGGCCGAGCCAGAGGGAGAGTACCCGGTACTCACTATCAGTCCCAATGGTTTCGTGGGATACTTTGCAGGGTCGAGAACTTATCAAATCCTTCATATTGAAGAAAACGAACTACGACTTCGCTATGTAGATGGCGCTGACGACGGACTCGCCTGGTACCTGAGGTTGATTCCTGAGGGCTATGATCCCGGCAGCGGGGGTGAAGAACCAGAGCCCGAGGAGGTAGCACTTCCACTTGATTTTGAAACGTTGGAACCAGCGTTTAACACCTTTGGAGGTAGCACTGCGGCCATAGTAGATAATCCTGATAAATCAGGAATTAACACCAGCGACAGGGTAGTGGAAACAACACACGGTGGCGAAACCTGGGCGGGCTTTTTCACCGATCTGGCCGAACCACTGGACCTCTCTACCCTCACTAATATTTCGCTAAAAGTATGGGCGCCAGCTGCAGGAACTTTCAGGTTAAAGTTGGAAAACCCTGATGATTCCGGAGATTTCCTTGAAGTAGATCAAAATGTAGAGTCGGCGGAAGAATGGGTGGAATTGATCTTCGATATTTCCGCGGCAACAGACAGGCCTTTGAGCCGGCTGGTCCTTTTCCCCGGATGGGATGTGGCCAATGCGGGAACATTTTACATAGATGACATAAAGCTATCTGCCGGAGCTGCGGACATCACTGAACTGACCGATGAACTGCTGAATGGTGGCGGTACTAAATCGTGGGTGATCAAACCCGCCGCTGGGGCGTTCGGCGTAGGGCCCGCAAAAGGCAGTGATGCCTACTGGCCCAATGGAGCCAATATTTCGGGTGACAGGCCGTGTTTGTTCAACGACCTTTTCATTTTCTCTGATGGTGGCGAATTTGAATATGATGCCCAGGGAGATATTTTTGGCGAAGCCTATATGGGTGTGGGAGATGGTTGCCAGGATGAGGCCAACCTTACCGGTACGGATGGTGAGGCCTGGGGATCGGGGACACATGCGTATGTATTTACCCCGGCAGACAATGGTGAACCGGCTAAAATAGCGGTCACGGGTACAGGAGCTTTTATTGCGCTGCCAAAAGCGTACAACGGTGGAGAATACGCCGCAGGGCCTCCGGCAGCCGATGCCACGGTTACCTACGAAGTGCTGAGCTACCTGAAAACAGCCAGCGCGGAAGAGCTGACCATCACCATAGACGTGTCAGGTACCGGCGCTACCTATTGGAATTTTACTTTAATACCTGCTGAATAAATTAAAATAGCATTATGACTTTTATAAAAATAGCAATAGTAGCCCTTAGCCTGGGGTCGTTTTTAACCTCTTGTGAAACAGCCTCATCGTCAGATGTAGTGGTGCTGCCAACCAACCTGGAGTTTTCTGTGGAACAATCTGCCGAAAATCCTGGGTTGGTGACGGTAAACGCCACAGCGGACCGGGCCAATTTTTTCCGGTTTTATTTCGGCGATTCGCAGGACTATGTCGAGCAGAAAGAAGGAGAAACTACCCATACCTACAGTGAAACGGGAGAGTATACCCTTACGATGCAAGCGCATGCTACGGTCAGCGATTTCATAAGTGAGTCAACACAAGTCAACGTCGTCCTGCCTGAACCGCCGAACGGAATACCGTCCACGGGATATACTACGCCATCCTCTTATGAAGGCTACGAGTTGGTGTGGCAGGATGAGTTTGATGGGGATGAATTATCGTCTGACTGGACGTTTGAAATTGGCACGGGAAGCAACGGCTGGGGCAATAACGAACTCCAATACTATCGACAGGAAAACACAATAGTAAAGGATGGCTATGCGATTATCGAAGCCCGCGAGCAGAGCTTTGGAGACCGAAATTACACTTCCTCCAGGGTGATCACCAAAGGAAAGCAGTCTTTCCAGTATGGGCGAATCGATATCCGGGCCGCGCTACCCTATGGGCAGGGAATCTGGCCTGCCCTGTGGATGCTGGGCGGCAACTTTTCGGAAGTCGGCTGGCCTCACTGTGGTGAGTTGGACATCATGGAGATGATAGGCGGATCGGGCCGGGAAAATACTGTTCACGGCACCATACACTGGCAAAGCGACGAGGGATATGCCAGCTATGGAAATTCCAACACCTTGAGTTCTGGCACATTCCATGACGAATTTCATGTGTTTTCTATTGTTTGGGACAGCGAGTCTATCAAGTGGTACCGCGACGATATTTTGTTCAGTGAAGTGGACATCACCCCAGGCCACATGACGGAGTTTCACCAGGAGTTCTTCTTTATCATGAATGTGGCTGTAGGAGGTAATTGGCCGGGAAATCCCAATGCTTCGACGGTCTTTCCGCAGAAGATGATCGTAGATTATATCAGGGTTTTTCAGGAAGAATAGTTGGATGAAGAGTGACTAAGCTCCCGGAGAGTTTCGAATTCTCCGGGGGTTTTATCCATTGCCGTGTGGCTTTAGCTCACGGTAAAAATCACTCAATCGCAAACCTTGCAATCACCCGGGCTTCCAATTTGATTTTCTCAAAGTCAATCTCAGGAAGTTCTGGGGAAGTAATATCCATCACCCGCATTTCGAAGTTGGCTGTCTTCATCATCGGCCGGGGAGGAGCGTAGTAGTCTTCAATTTCCTGGATGTAGAGTGCTTTGCCGGCTTTCAGCCCTATGGCGGCTGTCATGGCTTCAGCCTTTTCTTTGGCCGCTTTGATCGCCGCAATCTTCACCTCCTGGCGATGCTTTATGATTTCTGAATGATCGAGCTTTTCGATGCTGATATTGGAAATATTCAGCTTTTCCAGTTCCATGAAAATCAGGCTCACGGTCTTTCCGCTTCGGGCTATCACCTGGTATTCCTTGGTGGTAAAAATATCCGTGCGCTTGAGCAGGTAGCTTTTGAAGTTACTGGTGAAGTCGAGCACAGCAAGGTCTTTTTGGGTGTCTACACCGATGTCCTTCAACTTTTTGATCATCGATTTTTCCAACTGTTCCATTGATTCCTTTCCCTTATTGTCTTTTTCGCTGATAGAGATCTTTACGTAGATCATGTCAGGCACAAGCTCCAGTTCGGCTTTTCCCGTCACTTCTATGTAGTTCTGGTCGATGAAGTTTTTCTCGCCCATTTGGCCGTAAGACACGTGGAAGGCCAAAACGGCAATAGCAGCAATGATTATTCTGTTCATATTTTTTAGTTTTTGGTATAGACAACGAAAAGAGTAATAAAGTTCGAAGCAAAAAGCTGAAAGCCTGTCTGCCGACAAGGCCATAGCCGTCAGTTTAGCGAGTTCCAAGAAATTTTGAGGTCAAATAAAACGATGTTTTTAGCGGACATCTCCCTTAATCCCTCTTCAAAGAGGGAGTATTGGAGTTTTATTTTACCTCAAAATCAATAAACAGTGCTTAAACTGACGGCTATGGCCGACAAGGCAGGCTCAAAGGTGAAAGTTTAACTCCCGCCGGTATGCTGGGGGAGATCGCAAACAAATCCCTTGACTTTATTGCCATTAGCCAATCCGGCACACAGTGAATGACGGCCTCAAAGCTTTCGACTGGAAGCTCAGACCGCCTGCTACTGCCTCCTGCCGCTTTAACCTTTCAGCTTCGAGCTCTCTTCTTTTTCTTAACAATTTAAAAATGTAAATTAAATACATAATTAACTGAAACTTAATATTCTTGCGCACTTTAACAGACGATATGCAGCGACTACTTTTTATCATCAACCCGGCGGCAGGACAAGGTTCGGTAAAGCTAAGCAGGGACTCCATCTCAAAATCGTTAGATCCGGATAAATTCACCTTTGAAATCGCCTACACCGAAGCCCACAAAAGGGCCGATGAGATTACCCGGAATATGCGAAAGGATTTCGATGTCTTTATCGCAGTAGGTGGTGATGGCACGATCAATGAAATAGCCCGGGAGATTGTGGGAACGGAGAAAGTGCTTGGGATTATTCCCCGAGGTTCCGGCAATGGCCTGGCGCGTTCACTGGGGATACCCATGAAAGTACCCGGCGCTGTAGGTGTCATTAATAATTTTAAGGTTAGGAAGATAGATGCCGTTACCATCAACGAGCAGTATTTTTTCAATGTAGCCGGTGTGGGTTTTGATGCGTACGTGGCCAAACTGTTTGATGGCAAAGAAAAGCGGGGACTGCAGGGCTATGTGAAAGTAATCGCCAAAAAATTTTTCAAATACCAGGGAAAGGAATTTGCATGGCAAACCAACGGACATGCCCATAGCGAGAAGGCGTTTTTGATGAGCTTTGCCAATACCTCTCAGTTCGGCAACAATGCCTACATTGCCCCGGCTGCCTTGTATGACGACGGAAAGTTTGACTTCTGCCTGCTTCGCGATTTTCCGCGATGGAAAACACCCGGTCTGGCATTCAAGCTTTTCAATAAAACCCTCGATAAGTCCTCCTATTATTTTTCCGAGAGCCTTGAAAAGCTCTCCCTGCGCTCTCAGGGCGAAATATGGGCCCACCTGGATGGCGAGCCGGTAATCTTTCAGGATGACCTGGAAATCAAAATCAAGCCGGGTGCATTGCGGGTGATTGGGAATTAACCGACTTCAATCCACCCCCGATAGTTTTCCGGGGTAATCACTTCAAATTCGCTTTCAGGATAAGCGTTTTTCCAAGTGGCAGACATTTTTATTTTCTTTTGTCCCCATTTCATTTCGTAGCCGTACAGTTTGCCTTCTCGTTCTTCTACCCAATCGATTTCCTGGCGATCGTAAGTCCTCCAGAAGTAATTGTTTACTGACATGCGTGAATATTGCTGGAATTTTAATCGCTCTACAATGGCATAGTTTTCCCAAAGTTGTCCCACATCGTTCCTTAGTTCCAGGGAATTGAAATTGGCAATTAAAGCGTTCCGGATTCCATTGTCGTAAAAATAATAGCGCGAATTCTTCGATATTTCTTTCCTGAGATTTCGGCTAAGCCCTTCTATTTTAAAAAGAATAAACACTTTTGTGAAAAGGTCAAGGTATTTCTCTACAGTATTTTTGCTGATGGTAAGTTGATTACCTAATTCCTGAAGGGAGACCTCATTTCCTATCTGAAAAGCTACCAAACGCAAAAGATTAATGATTTTTGAGGAACTTTTTATATTCTCGTAGGCGAGGATGTCTTTTAATAAATATGAACTTACAATTTCGGTAAGATATTCCCTTTTATCGTCGTTACCCGGCAAATGAATGAGTTCCGGGTAATTGCCATATATTAACCGGTTTTGCAGTATATCGTTTCTGGCTATGGGATGGTCGGACTGTGATAACTCCCTTTCGGAAAGTGGGAACAAAACGTAGGTATATTTTCTCCCGGTAAGAGGTTCGCCGGCTAAATTATGAATGTCAAATGCTGATGACCCGGTGACTATTACTTTTAAGGAGGGAAATTCGTCCACTATGAGTTTAAGAATCTTTCCAATTTCCGGAATGTTTTGAGCCTCATCAATTACCAAGACTTCCTTTGAACCTAATAAATTTTTATAGTTCTCTACCGATCTTTTTTCTAACGCCAGGTGGGTATTAATATCTTCGCCATTTAAGAAAAGAATATTTTTGCTCATCTGTTTAATGAGCGTATTAACAAGGACTGTTTTGCCCACTCTCCTCGCCCCGGAAATGATGACTACTTTTCCTGGTTGGATTTTTTCTGCAATTATTTTCTCAAGTTCCCTTTGAATAAATTCCATAATTCCGTCAGTTGCGTGACGGAATTTAGATAAATTCAGTCAATCACACAAAAAAATTACTTTTTATCCTTCTTAGGCACAGGGTCGTACCCGCTTCCTCCCCAGGGATGGCAGGTGGATAATCTTTTGATGCCCAGCCATACGCCTTTTAGTGGGCCGTGCTCTTTAATGGCTTCGATCATGTAGTGGCTGCAGGTAGGGGTATAGCGGCACGAACTGGGGAAAAGAGGAGAAATGGCGCCCTGGTAAAACCGCACGAGCGCAATCAAAAGAAAGGAGAATATTTTTTTAAGAAGATGCAATAGTGAAAAACAGAGAGAATAAAATGATGCGTTAATCTTTGTTAAACAGTATCAGTTCAGTATTGAGATCGTCATTCGTCAATTCTATGATACGATAGCCAAAGGTATTTGGGTTAAATTTAATTTCCCCAATAATTTTCTCAACCTGGATAGATGCGGAAGGAGTGATGAATTGGGTGATATTTCCCAAGTGGCTACAGTCTTCAAAATGATAGTGTCCGCAGAAAATCGTAATTCTTTTTTTAGACTCCAGCAACAAGGTTTCTAACTTTCCCCTGTCTCTCAAAGGGTATACACGGTCCATTTCGGTATCAACAGATAATACCGGATGGTGAACAAACAGCAGAATGTGTTTAGCGCTATCCAATTCCCCCGGTAACCAATCCAGTTGATGTTGGCTGATTATTTCCTTACTCGTGTCTAAAAAGATGTATTTATAGTGATCATCTTCACTTGCATAGTATAGCTCATTTACCGGATTTTCGATTCCTTTTGAGAAATACTTCGCTGCCTCTTCGAAAGCATCGTGATTGCCAAGTGTCACAGACAATGGGTATTTGGCGAGTGTGGAAAAGAACCAGGCGTTGGCATCTCTTGCGCCAATGTCGCCCCCAAAAATAACCTCGTCGATTTTTTTGCCCTCAACATCCCGCAGTATAATATCCCAATTATGACGTGCATCTACGCCATGATCTTTCGCAAATTGCTCGTCGAGATGCAAGTCAGTGATGTAGGCGATTCTTTTTTTCATGTTGACGCCGGTGATTTATTTGTTAGCCACTTTTGTTCGCATAAGTAGCTCGATTATCGGTGTTTTGCCCCTGGTTAGCAAGCTTTCTATTCAAAGTCTTTGTACAGCAGACTCGGCTGTATGCCCTGGTTATTTTGGTACTTTCCGCTTTTATAGGGTTCGTACTCCCCTTCAATAGTGTGGAAATACAATTGGCAGATTTCTACATTAGGGTAAATTTTGATGGGCTTGATGCAGAATATTTCCAGCGTCCAGAAGCCTGAAAAGCCCACGTCGCCAAAACCAGCTGTTATGTGAACAAACATCCCTAACCGCCCGATAGAGGAGCGCCCCTCCAGCATAGGCACGTAGGTTTTGGTTTCAGTAAACTCCAGCGTTCGCCCTAAGTATAGCTCACCTGGCTGCAGTATGTATCCGTCTTCCGGAATCTCAAACTTGGTGGCCGGGTTGGGCTTTTTCATGTCCAGCGAGCTGTTGTCATATTTCATCAGCACATTGTGGAGCTTCAGGTTGTAGCTGTTGGGATTGAGCTGTTTCGGATTGTAGGGGTCTATAATGATTTCCTTGCCGATCTGTTTTTCGATTTCTTTTCCGGATAAGATCATAATAACGGGAATTAAAAAAGTGCTTAAAATGTAGGCGCAATATACACCTGAATGCGCCATTACCCAAATGGTAGATTTGCACTTCATACTTGCTTATAATTGTTCTACATCTCAGAGGTGTAGAGCAAGTTTGCGGCGTATGACAAAATTCAATGATAACGGACTTATGCCGTGCACGCCAGGTGTATCCGTGAGACAATTATCAATTCTCCATAAGTTATTTCTCATCTTATCCTCTATTTTTGGCTTTTATTTACAGCATACCATGAGCAAAAGCGGCAAAGCCATCATATTTTCGGCGCCTTCCGGTTCGGGAAAAACGACCATTGTTCGCCACCTTTTGAAAAAATACCCGGATTTGGGATTTTCCATTTCGGCCACTACCCGCTCGAAAAGGCCCAATGAGACCGATGGGAAAGATTACTACTTTCTTTCGATCAAGGATTTTGAGGGAAAAATAAAAGCGAACGAATTCGTTGAGTGGGAGCAGGTATATGAAGGACTGTACTATGGCACGCTCAAGGAAGAAGTAGAGCGAATCTGGGGCGAGGGAAGGCACGTGGTGTTTGATGTAGACGTAGTGGGAGGGTTAAATTTGAAAAAATACTTTGGAGACCGCGGACTGGCTATTTTCGTAAGGGTGCCCGACATGGAGACACTCAGGCATAGGCTGGAATCGAGAAAAACGGAGACGGAGGAAAGCCTGGCCAAGAGATTGGAAAAAGCAGAGTATGAGCTGAGTTTTGAAAAAAAATTTGATGCCACGGTGGTCAATGATCAACTGGATGAAGCATTCGCCAATGCAGAGAATAAGGTTAGAAAATTCATAGATAAATAGTCGTGACTGTAGGTTTGTTTTTCGGTTCATTTAATCCTATTCATCAGGGCCATCTTATTATTGCTCAGGCTGTGTTGAACGACGGTGGAGTAGATGAGGTATGGTTTGTGGTATCGCCGCAGAATCCACTGAAGGACAGCAAATCACTCATTCATCACTTCGACCGCATTGATATGGTAGAGCTGGCCATTGAAGGCAATGATCGCTTTAAAGCCAGCAACATTGAGTTCGACCTCCCGCAGCCCAGTTACACGGTAGATACGCTGGCCTATCTCGCAGATCAATATCCCGGGCGACAATTCAGGCTTATCATCGGCGAGGATAATCTTGAAAATTTTCCCAAATGGAAAAACCACGAGGTGATCATTGAAAATTACGGATTGCTCGTGTACTCGCGGCCCGGTGCACAGGTGGCGATGTACAAAGACCACAGAAATATAAAATACCTGAAAGCCCCGCTCATTCATATTTCGGCCACCTATATAAGGCAGAAAGTCCGCGAGCAAAAGTCCATAAAATACCTGGTGCCGGAAAAGGTGGAAAGATTTATTGTAGAGAGGAAACTCTATATGTAGATGTTTGTCCATAGTCATCCGTCACCTTTTCACAATGACGAATGACTATGGGCCATTTTGCCTATACGTGCATGATCTCCTCTTCCTTTTTGGTCAGAAGGGCATCTATTTTTTTTACGTATTCGTCGGTTAGCGCCTGAATGCGTTGTTCAGCTTTTTTTACTTCGTCCTCAGACACATGTTCTTTCAGCAATTTTTTAAGGTTCTCGTTGGCGTCTTTCCGGATATTGCGAATGCTGATTTTGCCCTGTTCGCCCTCGTTTTTCACTTGTTTCACCAGGCTCACCCGGCGCTCTTCCGTCAATGGTGGAATGTTTAACCTCACTACTTCTCCGTCGTTTTGGGGGTTCAGGCCCAGGTCGCTATTAATGATGGCTTTTTCGATTTCGCCTACCAGTGTTTTTTCCCAGGGTTTGATCATAAGGGTTCGGGCATCGGGTGTGTTGATGGAAGCCACTTGATTGAGCGGAGTAGGGTTGCCGTAGTAGTCCACCATGATGCCATCCACCATGGTAGGCATAGCCCTTCCTGCTCGTATTTTGGTAAGTTCCTGTCCCAAATGTTTCAGCGTTTTTTCCATGTGTTCGCTTGCATCTTCAATGTACAGTTCTATTTCTTCCATAGTATATGTTGTTTCCTTTAGTAGAATTAATGAACCAAAGTGCCTACCTGCTCACCCATTACCAGTTTTAAGAGGTTGCCGGGTTTATTCATATCAAAAACGATAATGGGCAGGTTGTTTTCCTGGCATAGGGTAAATGCCGTCATGTCCATTACGTTTAGTCCTTTTTTATACACATCCTGAAAAGTGATGTTCGAAAAGCGCGTAGCGTTGGGATCCTTTTCAGGGTCGGCGGTGTATACGCCATCTACCCGGGTGCCCTTGAGCACCACGTCGGCTTCTATTTCAATGGCCCTTAGCGAGGCGGCAGAATCGGTAGTGAAGTATGGATTGCCAGTGCCGGCGCCAAAGATCACGATACGGCCTTTCTCCAGGTGGCGTATGGCCCGTCGTCTTATGAACTGCTCACACACCTGGTCTATTTTGATGCCAGACATCAGTCGGGTATACATTCCGGCTTTCTCAAGCGAGCTTTGCAGCGCCATGGCGTTGATTACCGTGGCCAGCATACCCATGTAGTCGCCTTGCACCCGGTCAATCCCCACGTTTTCTGATTGAACACCCCTAAAAATATTACCTCCACCTATCACGATAGCCACTTCGGTGTTGAGATCCTTTACTTTTAATATTTCTTCTGTGTATTGCTCCAGTCGCTCCGAATCAATGCCATACTGCTTTGATCCCATTAGTGCTTCGCCGCTGAGCTTTAGTAAAATCCGTTTGTACTTCATTAACGATCCAAATTAGTTTGGCAAATATAATATTGTAGGGTATTAATCATGGAAAATCCGGCTAAAATTGAACTAAAACTTTTCCTTTTTCCACCTGCTCTCCTTCGCTCACCAAAATTTCCTTTACCTTTCCTGAAACAGGAGATTTTAACACATTTTCCATTTTCATGGCGTTTAGGACTACTACTGGGTCGCCAGCCGAAACATCATCTTGCTCGCTAATCAAAATCCTTTGGATCATACCAGGCATGGGAGATAGTATTTTTTCGTGAGTTTGCCCATTTCCCGCAGCGGCGCTGACTTTCTGAAGCAGCTCATCATGTGGCTCCACGATACTCAGTGTAAGCACCTTGCCCTCCAGCGAAATAGTCATCGTTTTTGTGTGGGTGTCAAAAGTCAATATCCGCACATCCATAGATTGGTGGTGGCAGATTACATGAAATGCCTTTTCCTCGTACGGGGCTGTATCCATCTCGATTTCTTCGCCATTGATTTCGAAGCCACCGTTAATTTTTTCCAGCTCAAATACCTTTTCACTTATTTTTACCTTTGCCATAATAATTTTTAATAAATGATTAAATATAAGTTATTTTTGCGCACTTAATAATTCCG
>CAYUJK010000011.1:0-2680 GCA_964444895.1 uncultured Roseivirgaceae bacterium | reverse complement strand
ATAATTTTTAATAAATGATTAAATATAAGTTATTTTTGCGCACTTAATAATTCCGACGTCATGAATATCAAAACGGCACTACTGTATGGGATCATTTGGGGCATAGCTGTGGCCTCGTGCACTACCCCGCAAAAAACGACGAGCACTCAGACAACTACGGCGGAGCAGCCCATCGAGGGCCGGCAGCAGTCTCTTGAGGTCATTGAAGAACCCTCTGGTGAGGTCTCGGAGTACAGGGCTGAAAGAACCAAGAAATTTGATTTGATACATACCCGGCTCGAAGTTTCGTTCGATTGGGAAAACCGCAGGATGCCCGGGAAGGCCACCTTGCAGCTTCGCCCGTACTTTTATGAGCAGGACACACTGGTGCTCGATGCCAAAGGGTTTGACATCAGCGCCGTAGAAATTGTAAACGGAGATGTCACCCGCGATGCCAGATACGACTACGACGGACTTGAGCTTAGAGTGCCGCTCGACAGGAAGTATACCCGTAAGGAAACATTGACCCTGAAGGTTGACTATACAGCAAAACCCTATGAGCGGGAAATCGGAGGGAGCGCTGCAATCACCGAAGATCGAGGGTTGTATTTTATCAATCATGATGGCGCCGACCCCGAGAAGCCACGCCAGATATGGACGCAGGGCGAAACGGAAGCAAACTCTTGCTGGTTTCCCACCATTGATGCTCCCAACCAGCGATCCACACAGGAGATCTATATTACCGTTGACGATAATTTCACCACACTGAGCAACGGCGACCTGGTCTACTCGCAGGTAAACGGCGATGGTACCCGAACGGATTATTGGAAAATGGATTCCTCTCACGCGCCCTATTTATTCATGATGGCAGTGGGAGAGTATGCGGTAGTAGAAGACGAATGGAATGGAGTACCTGTGAATTACTATGTGGAGCCGGCGTACAAAGACTACGCTAAAGATATTTTCGGCAATACACCCGAGATGATGACCTATTTCAGTGAGCTGCTCGATTATCCCTATCCCTGGTCAAAATATTCGCAAATCGTGGTGCGAGATTACGTGAGCGGCGCTATGGAAAACACGACGGCGTCGGTATACATGGAAGATGTGCAGCTCACGCGCCGTGAGTTACTGGACGAAAGCTATGAGTATATCATTGCCCATGAGTTGTTTCACCATTGGTTCGGCGACCTTGTTACCTGCGAGTCATGGTCTAATCTTACGCTGAACGAAGGCTTTGCTTCTTATAGTGAATACCTGTGGGAGGCCTATAAATACGGGGAAAACGCAGCTCAAAATAAACTGTACCAGGAGCTTAACACGTATCTGAGCGAGGCTGAAACCAAGAAGGAAGACCTGATCCGGTTTTATTACAAAGACCGGGAAGAGATGTTTGACAGCCACTCCTACGCCAAAGGCGGCCTCATACTTCACATGCTAAGAGACTATGTGGGCGACGATGCTTTCTTTGCGTCGTTGAGTCACTACCTGAAGAAAAACAAGTTTAAAGATGTGGAGGTTCATCACTTGCGCCTGGCGTTCGAGGAGATTACAGGCGAAGACTTGAACTGGTTTTTTAATCAATGGTTTTTAGCCAAGGGGCACCCTGTTTTAAAGGTAGAACATTCTTATGTAGACAGCCTGAGTTTGCTGCATGTAAGCGTGTCGCAAATACAGGATAGGAATGAAATACCCATTTACCGGGTTCCCGTAGATGTCGAAATCTGGCAGGGCAATACCCGGGAACACCAGGTGTTGTGGGTTGATAAAGCAGAAAATGAGTATACCTTCTCTGTTTCTCAAAGACCTTCTCTGTTTCTTTTCAACAGCGACGAAGATATAGTGGCCGAAGTAATCCACAAGAAAGACAATGAGGAACTCGTTTTTCAGGCGTTGAATGCCCCAAATGCAATAGCTCGCTTAAAAGCGTACGAGATACTGGCGACAGATACCACAGGGGAAATGAATCCGGTATTTCATAGGGGGCTCTCCGATAGCTTTGACGATATCAAGAGGATAAGTATTGCGTATGCCCAGCAAGACCCTCAATTGGTAGACGAGTGGGAAGAGGAGATCTTGAAGTTGACAGCCAAAGGCCATGATACCGGTGTACGCTCGGATGCGCTTTTTGCCCTTTACGAAAATTTTGGACCCAAATATTCCGAATTGTATACTGAAGCTGCCAATGACTCTTCTTACCTGGTGGCAGGTACAGGGCTGCATGTCATGCTTCAATCGCTCGAAAGCCAGGAGGAAATGGACACACTTATTGGTAGGTTTCTGGATGAATCTAATATTAATATAGTGTTGCCCCTGGCCAGTCACTTTATTGGTTCGCGAGATACCACCAGGTACGACTGGTATGAGAGACAGCTAAAAGCAGGTGGAGTGGAGGCAAAGTATTACCTGCTTCGAATGCTGGGGCAGTATGTAATCGTTTCCCGTCCTGAGCGCGTGGAAGACGGCATAAACCTGCTGTACCAGTATGCAAAAAATGACCCCAGGTACTATTTGAGGATAGCGGCACTACAAAGTTTACAATTTTTTGAGGACCATGAACTGGCTCGTCAGCGGCTGGAAGAACTTAAGGCTTCAGAGACAGACGAAAGAGTAAAGCGATTCCTGAACTGAGAAGGGAATTTTGCCCCTGAAAATTTTTAAGAACATTTTCAGGCAAATATTTGAATAAAAATTAAAAGCA
>CAYUJK010000010.1:24435-26058 GCA_964444895.1 uncultured Roseivirgaceae bacterium | reverse complement strand
GCTGAAAAAAATAATAAAAGGAGAAAAAGGAAGGTTTTAAAGGCAGTTGAAAGTTTAATATTGACCATAAAAACGTATTTATTTACCCATACTAGCGATCTTATCCACTACGAAAGATACAATAATAATAGTATCTTTTTTCAACCATTTCTATACAGAATGGTTCTTAATCTCGTTAAGCAATTATTATTAAATTTTTGCCTGTATATATTTGTAACCTGACACCTATCACTATCTTTAGATGCAATTTCAACGTTATAACATTACTTTTAATCTTTCAATGCAAAGACTTTTTATAACAATAATCGCGCTAATTTTAATTTCTTCTGGTCGGCTGTATGCCCAAGACCCGCAATTTTCCCAATTCTATGCGGCGCCTTTGTACCTCAACCCTTCGCTGGCAGGCTCTACGGAGTTAACGCGTGTGGGACTGAACTACCGCAACCAGTGGCCAGCCATCAACGCCAATTTCGTGACTTACAGTGCATATATCGATCACTATTTTATTGACTACAACAGCGGAGTAGGCCTTTTGGTGACTACCGACAGGGAAGGCCTCGCCGGATTGAATAACACGAGCATTGCTCTTCAATACTCATACCAGGTGAGGCTATCTTCGCAGTGGTCGCTTCGGGCAGGGCTTGAAGGGAGTTATGTATGGCGTAGTCTCGACTTCGGGCGACTCGTTTTTGGCGATCAGCTGGATTTTACCGGCATCGTGAACGGCCAAACGGCAGAAAATTTCAATTCTGATTTTAACGTACGCTTCTTTGACTTCGCCGCCGGAGCCATGATCTATAACGGCAACTTTTGGTTTGGCTTCGCCGCCCACCACCTGCTCACGCCAAACCAGTCGCTGATCAGCTCTGCCGATCCGCTGCCGAGAAAATTTTCGGGGCATGCGGGATACAAAATTCCATTGAAAACAGCCGCCAAGTCGAACCCCTGGGGCACGCGCGAGGTAAGCATTACGCCTACTTTTCTTTACAAAATGCAGGGCGACTTCTCGCAGTTTGATATCGGCGCCTACCTCACTTACGAGCCACTTGTATTTGGGGCGTCGTACAGGGGAATTCCCATCAATTCAGTGGATGGCATTATGAACAATGAATCGTTGATCTTTCTGGTGGGCTTTACTGCCAACGGACTGAATATTGGCTACAGCTATGACGTCACCATTTCTAACCTGGGCTTTCGCTCCGGTGGCGCCCATGAGCTTTCCCTTTCCTACGCCTTTTTCTCGGGAGACCCCCGCAAGCCACCTAAGAACGTAAGAAGACTGCCTTGTCCGAGGTTTTGATATGGTTATTGGTTAATAAGCTACTGGTTATTAGGTTATTGTAGGGAAGAAGCATGGCTTTTCACTTTACATTCATAATTGACTTCTCACAGATCCCGAATGCGATAGTTTGCTGCCAGTTGCTCGTATTTCGCTACCTGGTCGTTGATCCATAGCTCGCTCTTATCCAGTTCTTTTGCCATTATTTTTGCGGTTTCCTCAGCTATCTCTATGCTTTCCTGCGCATCGAGAAACAGCGCCCGTGTTCTTCTGGCCAGCACATCTTCCACCGTCCGGGCCATTTCCTGGCGCACGGCCCACACTACCTGGGACTTCCTGATGAG
>CAYUJK010000010.1:21784-24335 GCA_964444895.1 uncultured Roseivirgaceae bacterium | reverse complement strand
TGCGAGGCATTGTTGAGAATAAACCGGATCTCCTCGCTCAGCGCCCTGGGCTCTTCCGAAACGCCATCTACCATGGTATCTGTAGTGCCGAGTATTACCTTACCATGCCAGGGAACGGCAAAAAGCACGCGGCCATCAGAGGTCTGCGGAATCAAAAACGCATGCCTGCCTGGCAGAAAATCTTTCTCTAACACCAGGTGCACACCCTGACTGGGCTGGATACTCTTCGGGGCCGTGGGGTCATCCATCTTTAAAATCTCATCTACAAATACGCCGGTGGCATTAATAACCACTTTGGCAGGGATAAAAAACTCTTCGCCCGTTTCGCCATCCGCAGCCTCTACCCCCACTACCACCCCTTCTTCCTTTAGGAGCCCCACCACCCCGCAATAGTTGACGATCACAGCCCCGTAGTCTGCCGCAGTAAGGGCCAGGCTCACAGCCATTCGGGCATCATCAAACTGCCCGTCGTGGTAAATGACGCCGCCCCGCAATTCTTTTTGCTCTACCGTGGGGATATATTCTATGGTCTTTTCCCGAGACAGGTATTGTGAGGAACCCAAGCCGAGCTTCCCGGCCATCATGTCGTATATCTTCAGCCCTACGGTATAAAAAGGCCCATCCCACCACTCGTACGAAGGGATCACAAACGACATATCGTGAACCAGGTGAGGGGCATTTTGCTTCATCAATCCTCTTTCCCGCAGCGCCTCATATACGAGGGAGATATTGCCCTGCTGCAGGTACCGGACACCACCATGGACGAGCTTGGTACTGCGGCTGGAGGTGCCCTTGGCCAAATCATATTTTTCTAACAACAGCACCGAGAAATTCCGCGAAGCGGCATCAACAGCTATCCCCAAACCCGTAGCCCCACCGCCGATCACGACGATATCCCAGGGCTTTTTTCGCGTTTTAATTTGGTTGATATTGACGTCTCTGTTCACCTGCAAAAATTTACTCTTCCCAGTCAAGCGATCGCTTTACAGCTTTTCGCCACTTATTCACCAGCAAAGACACTTCCGAAAATTCCATTTTTGGAGAAAACGATTTTTCTTCTTCCCATTTGGATTCCAATTCTGAAAAGTCTTTCCATAAGTCTACTGCAAGCCCGGCAGCAAAAGCAGCTCCCCGCGAGGTGGTTTCCGTAATCCTGGGCCGCAGCACACTGGTCTCCAGGATATCCGCCTGAAACTGCATCAGCAGGTTGTTGACGCTAGAGCCCCCATCTACCCGCATCTCGAGGATTTTGTGATGGCAGTCTTCCTCCATTGCCTTTACGACATCGTAAGTTTGATAGGCGATGGACTCCAACGCCGCCCTGGCGAGGTGTGCTGCTGAAGTTCCCCGCGTAAGGCCCAGGATAGCTCCCCGGGCGTATTGGTCCCAATGGGGTGTGCCCAAGCCTACAAAGGCTGGCACAAAATACACTCCTCCATTATCAGGCACCTGAGCGGCCAATACTTCTATTTCTTCAGACTTTTTGATGATTTTCATTTGATCGCGAAGCCACTGCACCACCGCTCCTGTGGTGAAAATACTCCCTTCCAACGCATAGCTAATATTGTCTCCAATATGCCAGGCTACCGTAGTGAGCAGGTTGTTTGCCGAGGCGATGGGCTGATGCCCGGTGTTCATCACCACAAAGCAGCCGGTGCCGTAGGTGTTTTTCACCATGCCGGGATTGAAGCACATTTGCCCCAGTAGCGCCGCCTGCTGATCGCCCAGGATGCCCGCTACCGGGATTTCGGCGCCCAGCCATCTCTTGTCGGTCATACCAAATATTTCTGCACTGGGCTTTACCTCCGGAAGCATGCCCTCGGGCACAGAAAAAAGATTGAGCAACTGCTGGTCCCACTGTAATTCGTGAATGTTATATAAAAGTGTGCGCGCTGCATTGGTAACGTCGGTTACGTGGCGTTTACCACCGGTGAGCTTCCACACCAGCCAGGAATCAACCGTACCAAAGGCCAACTCGCCGCGCTCAGCCTGCTTTCGCACTTCTTCGTCCTGATCAAGTATCCACTTCAGCTTAGTAGCCGAAAAATAAGCATCAAGCAGCAACCCCGTTTTTTCCCTGATGGCATTCTCCCACCCTTCCTCCTTTAAAGTGTCGCAAAGGCCCGCCGTGCGCCGGTCTTGCCATACAATGGCCTTCCCGATGGTTTTACCGGTACTTTTATTCCATACTATGGTGGTCTCTCGCTGATTGGTAATGCCCAGACCGGCAATTTGTTCCGGTTTAATGCCGGCTTTTTTTATACACTCCTTGGCGGCGGTCCACTGCGATTTCCATATTTCTTCGGGATCGTGCTCTACCCACCCGGGTTGGGGGAAATACTGCCTGAACTCTCGCTGGGCCCTGGCAACAATTCTGGCGTCCTGATCAAAAAGTATGGCCCTCGAACTGGTCGTGCCTGCGTCAAAGGCGAGGATGTATTGCTGCATAGTGCCGGAAGATTTGATTACTTTTTAAGTTATAAAATCCATTGAAAAGAAAATAGATTTTCAGGGGAAATCAGTGTTTTGGTTGCTGGTTACTCGTTATTGG
>CAYUJK010000010.1:0-21684 GCA_964444895.1 uncultured Roseivirgaceae bacterium | reverse complement strand
TTGGTTGCTGGTTACTCGTTATTGGCTATTCGTTATTCGTTATTGAGTTATTGAGTTATTGAGTTATTGAGGAGGTTGGAGACCCACCAACCCGGTCAGACGCTCCGCCTAAGCGAAGAAAGTCAGACCGGTATTCGCGCCTTCCAAATGGCCACCAACAAATAGCCTTGCCCTGGCGAGCCGTTCAGTTATTGGGTTGTATTCGCTGTTCGGTATCCTGTATTGTTGGTTATTGGTTACTCGTTACTGGTTATTGTTTATCCAATTCTGTACCGACTGCGGAATACTGAATACAACTTCCACTGCATTTAAAGAGCCCTTCAATCAAACAAATTAAGGTTTCCACCACGCCGAAAACGGTCGGTGCGGAGTTCTGCCTTATGGGTAGGGTCAAAATACTTCTTCACGGCAGATTGGAACAGCTTCTCGATCATTTCTGCAATTTTCCCTTCTCCATGCATCCTCCTACCCCAATTGGAATCGTTGAGATTTCCGTTGTGCATGGATTTCACGAGGTTCATCACCTTTTCTTTGCGATCGGGGAAATTGCGTTCGAGCCACTGCTCAAAGAATATGCTGATCTGGCCGTTAAGCCGCACCGCCGTATAGCCGGCATCTATGGCTCCGGCCTCGGCACTCCGCCGTATAATGTCGTGGATTTCGGTATCGTTTAGTCCGGGAATTACGGGTCCGACCATCACCCCTACAGGTATGCCTGCTGAGGTCAACTTTTCAATTACTTTCAGCTTGTTCACAGCGCTGCTGGTGCGGGGCTCCATCACCCTTCTGAGGTCTTCGGAAAGCGATGTGATGGAAAAATAAACTTTCACCAGGCTCTCCCGGGCCATTTCCGAAAGAATATCGATATCACGGAGTACGAGGTGGTTTTTAGTGATAATGCCCACGGGATTGCCATAGCGAAGCATCACGCTTAGCAGGCTCCTGGTTATTTTAAATTTTCTTTCGGCAGGCTGGTAGCAATCGGTGTTGCCGCTGAGGATTACTACCTGGGGTTGCCACCGGGGGTTTAGGAAAGCTTTCTCCAGTAGTTGTGGGGCATTTTTCTTCACGACAATCTTGCTCTCAAAATCGAGCCCGGCGCCAAAACCCCAGTAGAGATGGCTATTACGGGCATAGCAGTACACGCAGCCGTGCTCACACCCCTGGTAAGGATTGAGGGAATAGGTGAAGGGGATGTCCGGGCTATCGTTTTTACTCAGTATTTTCCTGGGTGTTTCCAGGAAGTATTGGGTCATGATATTCTCCTGATACAGCTCTTCGTCCAGCCCTTCGATCATATCGGTGCCGAGGTGCTGTGCCTGGTACGGATTAGCCAGATTGCCTTGTGTACTTCTTCCCTTGATTGATTTACTCATAATTTTAGCAAATTACTAAAATTATTTATTTCCAAGAATACAAGTAAAACAAAAAAGCCCTCCGTTTCCGAAGGGCTTTTATTAAAGGCATTCAGGCCTTATTTCTTATTCTGCGACTACTTTAAACGTCACTTCTTTTTTCACTTCTTTATGAAGGTCTACCAGGGCAGTGTATTCGCCTACTTCTTTCACGTCCTTAGGGAAAGAAATCTGTCTTCTGTCTACATCCACACCTTTGGCTTTCAGTGCATCGGCAATCTGCAGGGTGGTAATAGCCCCGAAAATCTTGCCTGACTCGCCCACCTTGGCGCCCAATTCCAGCACTACATCACCAATCTTTTCTGCCACTGATTCAGCATCCTTTTTGATCTTATCAGCTTTGTGAGCTGCTTGGCGGATGTTCTCTTCTATCTTTTTCTTATTAGACTTGCTGGCTACGATGGCCAGGCCCTGGGGAATCAGGTAATTCCTGCCATAACCGGGCTTCACCTTTACGGTGTCGTTTTTATAGCCGAGTCCTTGTATATCTTTTATTAATATAATTTCCATTTCTACTACGTTAAAACGTTTAGATTACTTCAATGAATCGGTTACATAAGGCAACAAGGCGATGTGACGGGCTCGTTTTACGGCTTGTGACACTTTCTTCTGGTATTTGATGCTTGTGCCAGTGATCCTCCGGGGAAGAATCTTACCTTGCTCATTCACAAACTTCAGCAAGAAGTTCGGATCTTTGTAATCTATGTACTTGATACCGCTTTTCTTGAAGCGGCAATACTTTTTCCTTTGCTGTTCCCTGTTTATAGGTTCGTTCTGTAGTGTCATTTTGCTGCTTCAGTTTTAGGTTCTTCTGTTTTCTTAAATTCGCCTTTTCTTCTTTTCTCGTTGTATTCTACCGCCCACTTGTCAAGCTTGGTGGTCAGGAATCTCATCACTCTCTCATCCCTTCTGTACTCCAGTTCCAAAGCATCTACAATTTTGGTGTCGCCGGTAAATTCAAACAAGTTGTAGAAGCCGGTAGATTTATGCTGAATAGGATAGGCAAGTTTTTTCAAACCCCAATTCTCTTCATGAATAATCTCGGCGCCATGCTCGGTGAGCACGCTTTTGAATTTATCGACAGCATCCTTCATCTGAGCTTCAGACAAAACGGGAGTTAAAATGAATACTGTCTCGTAATTGTTCATAATAAATGATTATTAAATTGATTTTATTTTAGGGCTGCAAAGATATGGGAATATTTTTGATCGAACAAGTGTTTTGACGTATTGGATACTGATAACTATCGGCAGGATTATCGAGGCAAGTCCATCATTCCGGTGTCCCGTAAAGATCAAACTCTGTGGCGTCATGAATCTTTATCCTGGCAAAGTCGCCAATTCTCAGGTAATGGTCTTTCGCTGCTATCAACACTTCGTTGTCTACTTCCGGACTGTCGTGCTCCGTTCGCCCGATGAAATAACCCGACTCCATCCTGTCGATTAATACCTTAAACGTTTTACCTGTTTTTTGCTCATTGATTTCCCGGGAAATACCTTCCTGTAGCTCCATCAACTGCTGAAGCCGCTTTTGCTTGGTTTTTCCCGGCACATCGTCTTTCAACGAAAAGGCATGAGTGCCTTCTTCATGCGAGTACGTAAATACCCCCATTCGATCAAAGCGCGACTTTTCCACAAACCTCATCAGCTCGTCAAATTCCCTCTCCGTCTCGCCGGGATGCCCTACTATCATGGTAGTACGAATGCCTACACCCGGCACTTTTGACCGTATTTTATCCAGCAGTCGCTCCGTCTTCTCCCGGTCTATGCCTCTTCGCATGAGCTTCAGCACGGCGTCAGCCCCATGCTGTAAGGGAATATCCAGGTAGTTGCAGATGTTGGGGCGCTCTGCCATCACGTCCAGCACATCTTCAGGGAATCCGGCAGGAAATGCGTAATGTAGCCGTATCCACTCCAACCCTTCCACGTCCGAAAGCCGTCTCAGCAGTTCTGCAAGATTTCTCTTTCCGTACAAGTCGAGCCCGTAGTAAGTGGAATCCTGCGCAATGAGCAGCAATTCTTTTGTTCCGTTGGCCACGAGGTTTTTGGCTTCAACAACAAGATCCTCCATGGGCCGGCTTACGTGCCCTCCGCGCATAAGCGGAATAGCACAAAACGAGCAGGGGCGATCACAGCCTTCCGAGATTTTCAGGTAGGCGTAGTGCTTCGACGTAGTCGTAATCCGCTCACCCAAGAGTTCATGCCTGTAGTCTACCTTGAATTTCTTAAGCAACATGGGCAGTTCCATGGTGCCAAACCAGGCGTCCACTCCTTCTATTTCTTTTGAGAGATCCTCGCGATAGCGCTGCGACAGGCAGCCGGTCACATACACTTTCTCTACCAGTCCTTCTCCTTTTGCATCCACATATCGCAAAATGGTATCGATACTCTCTTGCTTGGCATTATCGATAAATCCACAGGTATTGATGATCACTACGTTGGCCTCGTCCTTCAGCGATTCATGTGTTACGTCGATGCCGTTGCCCCTGAGCTGGGTGAACATCACCTCTGAGTCTACCAGGTTTTTCGAGCAACCCAGCGTCACGATATTCACTTTCTCTTTTTTCTTCCCTTTAGTCTTCACATTTCTGATTTTGACCCGCAAAATTATGAAATCATTTCGACAACATTGCGTTTATTAGCAAATCGCCTGTGGCTACGGCCTGCGTGTGGCGATTTAAATTTTGCTTGCACAGGCCGTATTTCATTTATTTGGGTAAATTTGCCCCCTGTAATTTTTTCTGAGAAAAATACCTGCATTGAAAACACTCCACGCCACGTACCTCCTTGGTTTTGCCGTTTTGTTGCTGTCGGCCTGCGACATCGAGGATTGCGCGTCGTTAAGCACCAGCACACTGAAATTCCGGTTTTATCGCTCAGGAACGGACAATGAATACGTGCTGAAAATTCTGAATGCCGGGGCTACGGGTACTGATTCGTTGTTTTTTGAGAACGACAGTATCAGTGGCGGGGTTATGGCCATTAATCCTGCAGACACAACCACACACTTTACGTTCCAGCTCATTCGCAACGAGCTGGATACGCTCTTTGAAGACCCCCCGGAAAACACCGTCATCGACCGGATTTTTGGCAGGCCAATCGACACCGTAACCCGGCAGTTTCAGGCCACCTATACAAGGTCGCAGCGTATCATTTCCCCGGAATGCGGCGTAGAGCAGTCGTTCAACAACTTAAAGATTATAAGCCACGACTTTGACAGCGTAGTTATCCATAAAGTAAATGGCGTAGAACAAAACAAACTCGATCGTTTCACTGAACTCAATGTTAAGATTTATTTCTAAAATATTTTCCTTTCTCTTGGTACTCCTTTCCCTGACGACGCGGGCACAGGAAATCGAGGATTTCATTCCCGAAGAAAAGCATTTCCCGGTATCGGTGTACGGGGCCGTTGAGCTTGGCAATTTTGCCCTGTCCAGGATTCTCGAAGATGTTGATTTCAGGGAACTTACGGCAGACTTGCAGGTGAAAAACTTCCTGCTCTCGGCAGACCTCGGGTACGCGGCGCTGTACCAAAACGAGCCGTTTCACCAGTATTCGGGCAAAGGAAACTACCTGAGAATAGGACTCGACTACAATTTTATAAAAGACCGCCACAATCCTCATATTATCTTCGGAGGTTTCCGGTACTGCGTGGCCCGGTTTGATGAAAACGTGACTTTCTCATCCTACAACGCCATTGAAGGCGTCACACTGTGGCCAGAAGAAAGCACTCAACTGAATCAATCTGGCATTTCGGGAAGCTGGGGGGAGCTGGTGGCCGGGATGAAAGTGGATGTTTTCAAGGGCTTTCACATGGGGCTTACCTGCCGCTATAAAATCCTGGCTTCTGCTGCCAGGGACGACACCTTTTCCAATTACTACATTCCCGGCTATGGCAAGCAAACGGGAAATTCGAACTGGGGAATAAGCTACTATGTAGGGTACCGGCTGCGGATAAAGAAATAGCCGGGAGAACTACCGCTTGAACAGCGAGTCGACAAACTCGACTTTATTAAACACCTGTAGGTCTTCCATTTTTTCACCCACTCCAATGTATTTCACCGGAATTTTAAATTCGTCACTTATCCCAATCACCACGCCGCCTTTTGCTGTGCCGTCAAGCTTGGTGATGGTGAGCGCGGTGACATCGGTGGCCTTGGTGAATTCCCGGGCCTGAATCACGGCGTTCTGGCCAGTACTTCCGTCCAGCACCAGCATCACCTCGTGGGGTGCATCGGGGATGAACTTTTGGATTACTTTCTTGATCTTGGTGAGTTCGTTCATGAGGTTCACCTTAGTGTGGAGTCTTCCCGCCGTATCGATGATGACGAGGTCGGCTTGATTATCAACCGCATGTTTCACGGCATCGTACGCCACAGAAGAAGGGTCTGTATTCATGCCCTTGGCAATGACAGGTACGCCTACCCTCTCTCCCCATAATTTAAGCTGATCTACCGCTGCTGCTCTAAAGGTATCTGCCGCACCGAGAACGACATCCAACCCTTTGTTTTTAAACTGCCAGGCCAGTTTGCCTATGGTAGTGGTTTTGCCCACGCCGTTTACACCTACTATCAACAGCACAAAAGGCTTTTTATCAGCGGGCAGGGTAAAGTCCTGCTGGTCTTCTGTGTTGTTTTCGGCCAGCAGCGCCGCAATTTCATCTTTCAGGATGCTGTCCAGCTCAGCGGTGCCCAGGTATTTATCCTTCGCTACCCGCTCCTCTATTCTTTCTATGATCTTAATGGTGGTGTTAACCCCTACGTCACTGGTAATCAGTATCTCCTCCAGTTCGTCAAGTACCTCGTCGTCTACTTTACTTTTACCAGCAATGGCTTTGCCCAGCTTGGAGAAAAAGCTGTCTTTCGTCTTTTCGAGACCCTTGTCTAATGTTTCCTTGTTCTTTTTACTGAAGAGATCAAATAAGGCCATTTGCAGAAAGTTGTAGGGTTAAAAATCCCGGTGTCAATGATTGGGTAATTTCGGCAAATAATACAAAAAAAGTCCCTTTTGGGAGGGACTTTCTCAATACAAAATTTCCTGGCTTTTTATTTTCTTGCCAAAACGTCTTTTACAGCCTCCTGCGGAACAATTTCTTCCTTGAAGGTATACTCGCCGCTTTTTTCAGATCTCACGGCTCTAATTACTTTTGCGTAACTTTTTCCTGTCGTCGTTCTTAGTGTTGCTACTGCCTTCTTTGCCATGATTATTTAATTTCTTTGTGAACGGTATATTTCTTCAGTATGGGGTTGTACTTTTTCAATTCCAACCTGTCGGGTGTGTTTTTCCTGTTCTTGGTAGTAATGTATCGCGATGTGCCAGGCTGACCCGTGTTTTTATGCTCTGTGCATTCCAATATTACCTGAACCCTGTTTCCTTTCTTAGCCATTTTTTTAAAGCGTCTTTTTTTAGGACTGCAAATATAGAGACTTGATCTCGTTTTTACAAAATGTATTTTGCACTTGTTACTGGTTGCTCGTTACTTGTTGCCCGTTATCGGTTATTGGTTTCGGAGACCGAAGCCGAAACACACAGATTACTGAATACCGAATACTATTTTTCTTCTCAATAAATTCGCCATTCCTACTTCCCTAACTCAGGCAACACAAATTCATCCAGAGGGCTTTTTTCTGCCATCAGTTTCTCGATGTCTTCTATTGTTTTGGGCGCTGTGGCCGACATATTTACCGGCCCATCTTTCGTGATGAGAATATCGTCCTCTATCCGCACGGCGATATCCCACCATTTGCGGTCGCAAGAGCTCTGTGCCGGAATGTAAATGCCGGGCTCTATGGTGATCACCATATTTTCCCGGAGAAAATCATACTGCCCGCGGTCATGCACATCCAAACCCAGATGATGCGTAACGCCATGTGGAAAATAGGAGTGCTGTTCGTTTTCGCTTTTGATAATGCCCAATTCCCACAGCCCGCGGGTGATCACTTCCTGCGCCAGCTCATTCAGCCTCACGAACGATACCCCCGGCCTGCACTCTTTAATCGCGGCTTCCTGGGCTTTGAGCACAAGGTTATAGATCGCTCTTTGCTCGTCGCTGAATTTACCATTCACCGGAATCGTTCGCGTTACGTCTGCCGTGTAGCCCCGGTATTCTGCCCCCACGTCCATCAGCACCAGTTCGCTGCTATTCACATGAGGTTTGTTATTATCTGTATAGTGGAGGATACAGCCATTATGCCCCGCCCCTACTATGGAGGGGTACCCTTGAAACTCTGCGCCATATTTTCGAAACACAAACTCATGAATGCCCTGAATTTCCAACTCGGACATCCCCGGCTTCATGGCTTTCATCACCTCTATTTGACCTACACACGAAATATCAATGGCCCTCTGCAGCAACAAAATTTCCTCCGGCGTTTTTATCCCCCGCAGCTCGTCCATCAGCTTGGGCAGCGATTCGAGATCCAGGTTCTGAGTCTTAATCTCTTTCTTTACATCAATGTCGTATCCACTGGGGTAGTTCACTTTCTCCTTAAACCGGGCTATGAGATCGTAAAGGTCGTAGGGGTCTTCGGTATCTCTCACGTCTTCCTTAAACTCCAGAAAAAGCACCTTATCAAATACAGTAAAGTCCAGGGGTAAATCCTGAAATTCCGCGTGGTCATAAGCGTGCCGGATGCCCAGGTCTTTTTTTACGCCATCTGGCCCAAGCCTCTTTCCATTCCACATTTCATAAAAAGGATTATTGGGCCGCACAAAAATAATCTCATCGAACTTCCCCAGACCTTTTACCGATTGCACCTCTTTGAAGATCAACAATACGGCGTGGGGCTCTCTATAGCCCGTGAAATAATAAAAATCGGGGTGCTGATGGTACACGTAGTCCACGTCGCTGGAGCGGTTGCGTATGGGATTGCTGAAAAACACAGCCACTGAGTTGTCAGGCATGTTTTGCCGCAAGGCTTCCCGCCGGCTTTTGTGGAACTCCTTAGAAAGGGTGTTGTTTTCGGAAAGCTGTGAAAAAGAAAGTCCTAACCTTAAGGAAAAGGTCAGGACCAATATATATTTTATCGATACGTGCATAATACAGGACTTTAGGTCCTGCTATTATACTAATATATTACCGTTTTCTCTCGCTTTTTTTAATACGGCTGACAACCCGTTTTTATTAATGGTTCGCAGGGCTGTTGTAGATACTTTCAACGTAATCCATCTATCTTCTTCGGGGATATAGAATCTCTTTTTATGAAGATTGGGATAAAATTTTCTCTTGGTTTTATTATTAGCATGAGAAACGTTGTTTCCTACCCTTGGTCTTTTTCCTGTTATTTGACAAACTCTCGCCATCTGATTAAAATTTCCGTGTTTTTGAAAATGGTTTGCAAAATTGATAAAAAATTATCTAAGTTCAAATATTTTGCCCGAATAGTTGACTGCTATATGGCAGCGGTTATGTCCGGGCTGCCGGACCACCGGTATATGCCGGTGGCCAGCGGTTCTTTATCATTTTTTCTTTTTCTTTTTAGCTTCCTCGCTGGCTTTCATTGCCTCTTCCAGCCTCATCTGAAATTTCGATTTCTTCTTGTTGACATTCTTCTTTCTGTTCTCATCCAGTATTTTACGAATTTTCTCCTCGTTCACGAAGCGCTTCATCAAAGCCAACTGCCCAAACGAAACCAGGTTAGACACGAAGTAATAAAAGGTAAGTCCGGCGGGATAGCTGTTCAGCACAAACATGAAAATCACCGGCATGGCATACTGCATGGTTTTCATTGGCCCCTGCATAGAAGCCGTCATCTGGCTGTTAGACCAGGTGATCAGAATGGTAGAGAGCGTCATGAGCAGGGTGAACAGGCTAATGTGACTACCCAAGCCCCATATATAAAAAGGAAGGTCAATGATGCTGTCGTACATGGAGAGGTCTTTGGCCCAGAGGAACGGCTCCTGCCTCAACTCAATAGCATGAGGAATAAACTGGAACATGGCAAACAAAATGGGCATCTGCAGCAACAGCGGAATACAGCCGCTGAGCGGGTTTACTCCCACCTGCGAGTATAGCTTCATCTGCTCGCTTTGCACCTTTTGCATGTCATCGCCGTGCTTTTCTTTGATGGCATCGAGCTCCGGTTTCAACACCTTGGTTTTTGCCATCTGAATATGCGATTTGTAGGTAAGCGGCGACAGGATGATCCGGATGATAAATACCAAAATAATGATGATGATACCGTAGTTGGGAATGAATCTCTCCAGCAGGCTAAACGTGGTGATGATCAGGTACCGGTTTATCCACCGGATGACTGGCCAGCCCATGTCGAGGTTTTTGTGAAAACCCTCCGTCACCTTTTTTAGCGTGTTAAGCTTGTTGGGCCCGAAATAGTAGGTGTAAGTTGGTGCTCCGCTTTGGTAGTATTCCAGCGGTATGTGCAGTAGCATTTTTGTGTTTTTCAGGTGCAGCGTATCTTCCGGGTCTACATAAGAAGACATGTAACCGCTGAGGAACTGCCCGTTGGCAATGAGACCGGTAGTAAAAAATTTGTGCTTGAAGGACACCCACTTCACAGGCTGTGTAAAATTGACTTCTTCCAGGTCCTTCGAAGAACCATTTACTTTTTCAAAATCGCCGAAAGAGGTGTAATAATTCAACTGGGTAAACTGCCTGTTGTACTCGAGGTCGGTATCGAGTTTCTTCATGTTGTTATTCCAGTTGAATGACAGTTTTTCCTCGGTAGCATGCTTTTTCAGGGCATCGTAATTATTGTACTGCATCACGGTGTAGCCATCCTCAGGTAAATAGTAGGTATGCACAACAGTGCTGCCATCTGCAAGTCCTAAGGAAAAGCTGACTCCTGCAGTGTCGGTCTTTCGGGTGTAGTCTTCATTCCGGGCAAAATACAGGTCTGCCAGGTTTACCGGTCCGGCAGAGGTGCTTACCTTCAGGTTTATCTGGCTGTTGTCCCCATCAAGAAGCACCAGCGGATCGCCCTTATAGTCATCGTACTCCTTCAGCGTTACCTTCTTTATCAGGCCTCCTTTGCTGGAAAACTCCACTTTTATCTTGGCGTTTTCGAGCGTGAAGATTTCATCCCGGCCCTCAGCTCCGCTCGCAAACACGCCAAACTGGGCATCTTGCTGTGCTCTTCGCAGCGAATCGTCTGCCGTTTCGGGAGCAGCGACCGGAGCCATCTCTTCCGGCTGTTGCGGAGCAGCTTCTTTTTCCACTACTTCCGTTTGCCCGGCTGGCTCATCAGCGGACTTATTAGTAGGCTTGGGAGCAAAAAAGTAAAAATAAGCCATTAAAAAAGCGGCCAATACTACCAAACCTACGGCTTGTGATCTATCCATTTTAAAAGTTTTTCGGTATTACGTGATTACTAATTTTCTTCTTTGGTTTTCTTGTATTCTATGGCCGCTTTTACGAAGCTGATGAAAAGCGGATGCGGCTCCAACACGGTGCTTTTGAGTTCCGGGTGAAACTGAGTGCCTATATACCAGGGATGATCTTTGAGTTCTACAATCTCCACTAACTGCGAATCCGGGTTAACTCCCACAGCCTTCATACCTTTTTTCTCAAAATCCTTGAGGTAGTCGTTGTTGAATTCGTAGCGATGCCGGTGCCGTTCAAAAATCCTGGTTTTTCCATATACAGAGGCTACTTTAGAGCCTTTTTTCAGTTCGCATTCGTAGGCGCCCAGGCGCATGGTGCCTCCCTTTTTGGTGATGTTCTTTTGATCGTGCATCAGGTCAATAATAGGGTGCTTGGTGCCCTTGTCCAGTTCGGTAGAAGCGGCTTCCTTCAGTCCCAACACGTTCCTTCCAAACTCAATCACAGCACACTGCATACCCAGGCATATTCCAAAATAAGGCTTCTTATTTTCGCGGGCATATTTGGCCGCCAGTATCTTTCCTTCTATGCCTCGCTCGCCAAAACCAGGCGCTATGAGTATGCCATCCAACCCCTTAAGCTTTTCTTCAAAATTATCGCTATCAATGAATTCTGACGAAATCCATTTGATGTTCACTTTGCATTCATTGGCAGAACCCGCATGAATAAACGACTCAGCAATGGACTTATAGGCATCGTGCAGCTCCACGTATTTCCCCACCAGTCCTATGCACACGTCGTCTGTAGGGTTTTTCAATTTTCCGAGAAATTCTTTCCAATGATCAAGCGACGGCTCTTCACCAGGGGGCAGATTCAGTTTTTCCAGCACCCGCTCGTCCAGTTTCTCCTTTCGCATCAGCAGCGGTACATCGTAGATCGTTTCGGCATCCTGCGCCTGAATCACACAGTTTACTGGCACGTTACAGAAAAGCGCCAGCTTCTTGCGTATGTCCGAGTTAATGGGGTATTCTGATCGGCACACCAGGATGTCGGGCTGAATACCCGATTCCAGGAGCATTTTCACCGAGTGCTGCGTAGGCTTTGTCTTCAATTCGCCTACTGCCTTTAAATAGGGAATGAGCGTGAGGTGAATCACCAGGAAGTTCCCGGGTCCGAGGTCCCATCGCGCCTGTCTCATAGACTCAATAAAGGGAAGCGACTCAATATCTCCTACCGACCCGCCGATCTCGGTAATGATCACATCGTACTCGCCATTTTCTCCCAGCGCATAGAAATTTCTTTTGATTTCGTCCGTGATATGCGGAACCACTTGCACCGTTTTGCCCAGGTAGTCTCCTTCCCGCTCCTTAGTAATGACGTTGTTATAGATGCGCCCGGTGGTAACATTATTGGCTTGCGAAGTGCGTATATTCAAAAACCGCTCATAGTGGCCCAGGTCAAGGTCAGTTTCCGCTCCATCTTCTGTTACATAGCATTCGCCATGCTCGTAAGGGTTCAGCGTGCCCGGGTCTATATTAATATAGGGGTCGAACTTTTGGATGGTAACTTTATAACCCCGCGATTGGAGAAGCTTGCCAAGAGATGCTGAGATAATGCCTTTTCCCAGGGAAGAAGTAACGCCCCCGGTTACAAAAATATATTTGGTATTGCCCATAAGTGAGTGCTTGAAAAATATCAACCTATGGGGCACAAAGGTAAAGCATTGACGGCAATATTTTTTCCTTTGGGGAAATAATTTATTGAGTTATTTCCTGAGCACGGCTACGAAACCAAGGGGCTATGGCGCTGACGCATGGCCACCGCAACCCAACACGCCAATCACACGCCACCCCTTTTTGGCTCGATAGCCATTTCCTTATAACTTTGCCACGCGGTGTACAAATGGCCGAGTAATAGCACAATATGAATTTCACCAACAAATTAAACGCCCCGATCTTCCGGCTTATCAGCGAAGCTGCCGGCAGCACCGATACTTACCTGGTGGGCGGTTTCGTTCGCGACCTGCTGCTGAGCCGGCCTTGCAAAGACATTGATGTAGTGTGTGTAGGCAGCGGCATTGAGCTGGCCAAATCGGTAGCTCAAAAACTGGGCGAGGGCGTACATGTATCGGTTTTCAAAAATTTCGGCACCGCCATGCTAAAGGCCGGCGATACCGAGGTGGAGTTTGTAGGCGCCCGCAAGGAATCGTACCGCTATGACTCCCGAAAGCCCATCGTAGAAGACGGCACGCTGGAAGACGACCAAAAGCGACGTGATTTTACCATCAACGCTCTGGCCATTAGCCTGAACACTCCCGGCTTTGGCGAGCTGATCGACCCCTTTGACGGTGTACGAGACCTGAAGCGAAAAATTATCAAGACTCCTCTGGATCCTAAGATTACGTTTTCCGACGACCCTTTGCGGATGATGCGGGCGGTGCGTTTTGCCGCACAGCTCAACTTCGACATCGAACCCCTGACCTTTGAAGCCATCCTGGAAAACAAGGAGCGGATCAAGATAGTGTCACAAGAGCGGATTACAGAAGAACTGAACAAAATCATTCTGTCGCCCAAACCCTCGTATGGCTTCAAGCTCCTTTTTCACGCGGGAATGCTGGACATCATCTTCCCTGAGATGGTGGAGCTTCAGGGTGTGGAAAATATCGAGGGCAAGGGCCACAAAGACAATTTTTATCATACTTTGCAGGTTTTAGATAATGTGGCGGCTAAGTCTGACGATCTCTGGCTGCGATGGGCTGCCATCTTGCACGACATCGCGAAGCCTGCCACCAAGAAATTCGTGCCCGGTACGGGGTGGACATTCCACGGGCATGAGGACCGGGGCGCCCGGATGACGCCGGGAATATTCCGCCGCATGAAACTGCCCATGGGTGATAACATGCGCAAGGTGAAAAACCTGGTAAAGCTGCATCTGAGGCCTATAGCACTGGTAAACGACCAGGTGACCGACTCAGCGCTGCGGCGACTGATATTCGAAGCGGGCAGGCACCTGGAAGACCTGATGCTGCTGTGCAGGGCTGACATCACCTCCAAAAACCTGGACAAGGTGAGCCGCTACCTGAAGAATTTCAACAAGGTAGAGCAAAAGCTGAAGGATGTAGAAGCGCGCGACAAAATACGGGATTTTCAGCCTCCGGTTCGCGGGGAGGAGATTATGGCGTATTTCGGGATCAGGCCCGGGAAAGAAATCGGTATTATAAAAGAAGAAATAAAAGAGGCCATTTTAGAAGGAAAAATTAAGAACAATTACGAGGAGGCCTTACATTTGATGAAAGAAACAGGAAAGAAGTTAGGTCTTACGATAAAAAAAGAAAAATAAAAATAAACATGATGAAACGAATTTACTTTTTGATTGCGGGATTGATTTTGTTTGGAACCGCCATGGCTCAAACAAAGGAAGGCGGGGTAAAAACCACTCCTCTATACAAGCACTACCAAATGAAGTACGTACATGCCATGAAATACAACGACTGGCGCACCGCCGTAGGAGCGCTCTACGACATCGTGGTGCTGGACCCCGCGGATGACTCCGTGAAACTGAATCTGTCGTACCTGTACTTTGACAACGGCGTTTTCCCCTCGGCTTTGTTCGTAGCGAATGACGTGCTGGCGCGTAACTCCCAAAACGAAGATGCCCTGAATATAAGCGCTGCCTGCTACGAAAATATGGGACTGAAAGCCAAGGCTATTGAGAACTACGAAACGATCTACCTGAACAATAACGATATCAATGTCCTCTTCCGAATCGCTGCGTTGCAGTACGAGCTGGGCAGAATGGCCGAAGCCAAAAACAATGCAAAGATTATTTCTACCAGTAGCCGCGCGAAAGAAGTGAAACTCACTTTTCCTACATCAGACGAAAAACAGCAGGAAATACCGCTGACCGCCGCCGCCCTTAACCTCATGGGGGTGATCGAAAAAGATCAGGGCAATACAGCCCAGGCCAGGGAACATTTTAACCAGGCGCTGGCAATTGCACCGGACTTCGACCTTGTAAAGCAGGGATTGAAAGAACTGGAGTAGGCCGCGAATTTCAAAACCAAAAAGCTTTCAGAGAATTTCAGGATTTACGTGAATTTTTCGCTGTTAAGCCGTTAATTAGAGAAAAAAAATAAACTTATGTCGAGTCCGGTAATAGAAACCCATGAAATCGCCAAGAAATACCTGATGGGAAGTGAAGTGGTAAACGCGCTGCAATCAATTTCCATCGAGATAAAAAGAGGAGAATACGTCGCTTTCATGGGGCCCTCGGGCTCAGGAAAATCCACCTTGATGAATATCGTAGGTTGCCTGGACTCCCCTACCTCCGGCCGTTATTTTCTCAACCAAAAAGACGTGAGCCATCTTTCGGAAAACGAGTTGGCCGAAATCCGGAACAAGGAAATCGGATTTGTATTTCAGACATTTAACCTTCTCCCGCGGGCCAGTTCGCTGGAAAATGTAGCCCTGCCACTGGTATACGCAGGCTATAGCCGGGCCGAGCGCGAAGAAAAAGCCATGGCCACCCTGGAGAGTGTAGGGCTCAGCGACCGCGCGAAACACAAGCCAAACGAGCTATCGGGAGGGCAGCGCCAACGGGTAGCCATAGCCCGCGCCCTGGTAAATGGCCCCAGCATCCTGCTGGCTGACGAACCCACCGGAAACCTCGATTCCAAAACTTCCTATGAAATAATGGAGTTATTTGAAAGACTCCACGAAGAAGGTAACACCATTATTATGGTAACGCACGAAGACGACATAGCGCACTATGCCCACAGGATCATCCGGTTAAAAGACGGGTTAATAGAATCGGACAAACCCAACGAAAACATCAGAAAAGCCGCAACGGTGGCGTAAGCGGCAGGATCAATACCATGAAAATCTACACGAAAACGGGAGATGAGGGTAAAACATCGTTACTTGGCGGCACGAGGGTGCTGAAAAATCACATTCGAATAGCAGCCTATGGCGCCATAGACGAGCTGAATGCTCATTTGGGGCTACTGCGCGACATGTCTGAAACCGAGGAGCGGAAAGAAACGCTCTTTCGCATTCAGAACCAGCTATTCGTGATTGCTGCGCAACTGGCCGCAGAGAATGAGCGTGCCAGAGGCTTTTTGCCCAATTTTGACGAAGGCGGAACGGCAGCATTGGAAACACAAATAGATGCGATGGAAACAAGCCTGGAGCCGTTGAAATCCTTTATTTTGCCCGGAGGTCATCAGGTGGTCTCTTTTTGTCACATAGCCCGTACCGTATGCCG
This sequence comes from uncultured Roseivirgaceae bacterium, assembly GCA_964444895.1. Taxonomy (GTDB): domain Bacteria; phylum Bacteroidota; class Bacteroidia; order Cytophagales; family Cyclobacteriaceae; genus CAJXNP01. The sequence continues at coordinate 5,731 of CAYUJK010000010.1, read as the reverse complement.
GCGTGCAGAGCGGGAAGTGATATCACTCTCGCTGGAAATGGAGGTGAATCCGGCTGTGGTCAAATACCTGAATCGCCTTTCCGATTTCCTCTTTGTACTGGCCCGAAAATATGCCGAAGAACTGGGAGTAGAAGAGGTGAAGTGGAAGGGAAAGTAAGGAATATATCTCGGGGTGGTGGATGGCAGGAATACTGCCCATCAGTAAAGAAATTCTTTAAAGCAGCATGTAGCATTATCGACAGATGAATTTTTTCATTTCCTCTCCGGTCAAAAAAAACCTCCTCTGCTTTTTATTATGCATGCTCCCCGCTATTGGGCATTCGCAAGCGTATTTTTCTTTCGGTCAACTTACAGTAAAAGACGGACTCTCGCAGAGCAACGCCGTTGCCATAGCCCAAGATAGTGCCGGATACCTTTGGATTGGTACCCTGGACGGCCTGAACCGGTACGACGGAAACGAATTCAGGGTTTATAAAAAATACTTCTACTCCCAGCACTCTGACAAGGGCTACTCACACACAGGGAAAGTGTATGCCGACAGAGAGGGCGGCCTGTGGATCATTCCGATAGAAAAAATCCCTGAAAAATACGACCCTGAAAACGACCGGTTTGTTCGCGCTGATTCGCTTCGCGAAGTGAGCTGCATGTACCAGGACAAGCAGCTCAACTTTTGGTTTGGGAGTTACGGACAAGGGTTATTTTGTCTGGAGCGAAAAACAAACCTTCTGAAGCAGGTACTGAGCCCGGAAGATTTTCATGTTCACATTCACCACATTACCGAAAACCGTGAAGGAAACATTGTGGCCGCTGGCTTAGGGGCCGTTTTTCTCGTTGATCAGTATTCGTTTCGAGTGCGGAAAATCACCCCCATACAAGGCGATACTATCCCACCAGTATACTACAGCGTTTCGACCACTGACAACAACGACAACGCCTGGATTGGCACCTATCAGCACGGGCTGTTATTCAAAGCCAAAAATGCGACTGCATATCAAAATGTAGCCAGGCTAAACCTCACCGGCGACCCCATACCTGAGGCATTCGCCGTGATGGACCTGAAAATTGACCGTAAAAACCGCCTATGGATAGCCTCTTATGGCAAAGGTCTCTTTATGATTGATCTCAATACCAAAACTTCCTACAATTTCATCGCAGAAAAACACAACCCTTCCTCCATTCGCTACAATGACATTGACTGCATTTACGAAGACGACGCGGGCGTGCTTTGGTTTGGCACAGACGGCGCCGGGTTGAGTTTTTATGACGAGCACCTCGCCAAATTTAACTCCATTACCAACGCACAGCTCCCGGCTAATATTCGCGTGGATGTGGTAAGGGCTATTGCCAAAGACAAGCAGGGAGTGCTGTGGATAGGCACTTATGGCAATGGCCTCACTCGCTACAACGTGCGGAGCAATCAATGGAAGACCTACCTTCCCCACGCCGGTAACGATGCCACTATAGCCAGCACCCGGGTGATAAGCCTCCTGGTAGACGGAGAAAATGAACTCTGGGTAGGTACTCAGTATCCGGGCGGACTTAGTATTCTGCGACGCGACGGTCGCTTCCGGCAGATAAACAGTCACACCGTGCCTGCACTGCACACCGAGGCCGTGTGGTGCATCTACGAAGACAGCCGGCATAATTACTGGCTCGGCACTATGGACAGCGGGCTCATACTCTTCGACAAGAAAAAGGGCGTGCTAAAACGCTACACAAAAACCAACTCCGGTATTCCCAGCAACAACATCAGGATCATTACCGAAGGCAGTAACGGGGTACTTTGGTTGGGCACCGAGAGCGAAGGGATCTGCTCGTTTAACCCTGAATCCGGACAAACCGAGACCTACGCCCACCACCCCAGCGACAGCAACAGCCTGGCCGGAAATTCAATTAAATCGCTGCATTATGACCAGGAAAAAAATACACTTTGGATCGGCACATACGGCGAGGGACTTTGCGCACTGGAAGTGCCTACGGAAACGTTTCATCGCTTTGATAGCAGAAGTGGCCTGGCCAACGACGTCATCTACGGAATCCTGAATGATGATGGCGGAAACCTGTGGCTAAGCTCAAACAAAGGTGTTACACGATTTACTCCTTCCGAACCCCTGAGCAGCAAACCGGAAATTGTTAACTACACTGACTATGACCTGGTGGCAGCAGAATTCAATACCGGCGCTTATTACAAAGATGCCACAGGGGCACTGTACTTCGGTGGTATGGAAGGAATATACTGGATAGATCCGGCCCGCTTTACGCAAAACAAAGCGATACCTAAAACCACCATCACGCGGTTTGAGGTGTTCGGCAGTTCCATGCCGATGCATAAAAACATGGTGCTGGATCATCACCAGAATACGGTGTCTTTTTCCTTCACAGGCTTCCAGTTTTCGATGCCGGCAAAGTCCTCCTATCAATACAAGCTTGAAAATCACGATCGGGAATGGACATTCCTGAACAATCAAAACTACGTACGCTACACCAATCTGAAGCCGGGTAACTATCGATTTTTGGTAAAAGCTGCTAACTACGACGGCCTGTGGAACCCCACACCCGCGGCATTTGACTTCAGGATCCGCCCGCCCTGGTACCAAACCAAAACCGCCTGGGCGCTGTACATCGCACTACTCATTGTAGCACTTTACCTGAGCTACCACTACCTGAAATGGCACCTCAATATTCAATACCAGCTCACCTACAACAAAAAAGAATCGGAAAGGCTGAAGCAAATTCATGACTTTAAATCGAAAATATTTACTGATATATCGCACGAAATCCGTACCCCCCTTACCCTGATAGCGGGCCCGGTGGAAAGGCAACTGAACAGAAGTAACCTGCAAAACGAAGACCGCCGTGATATAGCGTTGATCCAGCGAAATTCCGAGCGAATGCAGCAATTGGTAGACCAACTGCTGGACTTGTCAAAACTGGAAGCCGGCGTGGTAAAGCTGAATGTTCATGAAGGCGACATCACCGGTCATATCAAATCCATCATCGCTGCATTTTCCCACGAAGCCTCCCAAAAAAACCTGTCCTTCCAAACGCATATCGCCGACGATATCCGCGGTTGGTATGACGGCGACATCCTCGAAAAAGTACTGGGCAACCTGCTGTCCAATGCCTTCAAATATGCCACAGAAAATGGTTCTGCAAACGTAGAAGCTCGAAAAGACGGCTCCTATCTCCAACTGATTGTTTCCAATACCACCGAGGTTCCCTTCTCCAGCGAAGACATTGAACAGGTATTTGAACGATTCCGGCGTGGTCACAGAAACGTCGAGGGAGCGGGCATCGGGCTTTCAATTGTAAAAGAACTGGTGACGCTATCCCACGGACAAGTGGAAGCAACCATGAAAAGCCCGGGCGAGATAGAATTTGCCGTAATACTACCTATTCATCGTGCATTTTTTATTGAAAACGACGTGAAGGAAAGTGACACGGCGAACCCGGCGCCCTCTGACGATGAATTGGCGCTGCCTGGCCCTACCCCTATCGAAAAGCCAATGCTGCTGATCATGGAAGACCACGCCGACATCAGGAAATTTATAGCCTCTGTGGCCGGCGAAGAATTTATCATCACCGAAGCCGAAAACGGACAGGAAGGTGTACGGCTGGCGCTGGAGAACATTCCGGATATCATTATATCTGACGTGATGATGCCGGTAATGACTGGTATCGAGGCCTGCCGGACATTGAAAAATGATGAGCGCACGTCGCACATTCCTATCGTGCTGTTGACAGCCAGAACAAGCGAAGAAAGCGAACTGGAGGGACTTGGTAGTGGCGCTGACGACTACCTGGCAAAACCCTTCAGTGCAAAAAAACTAATGCTCAAAGTGAAAAACCTGATAACGTCGCGGGAAGCGCTTCGCCGAAAATACAGCACCGACCCGGTATTAAAACCCCGGGACCTGGCATTTACATCTGCTGACGAGAAATTCCTGACACGACTGCAGGAAGCAATGGAAAAAAACATCACTGACCCACTCCTTAACGCCGAAACACTCAGTAGGCTCGTGGGACTAAGCCGCATGCAACTACACCGAAAACTTACCGCACTTACCGGGCTGTCGGCGACGGCTTTCATCAAGTCCGAGCGATGCAAACTGGCCCTCACGTTGATCAAAGATTCGAAAGCTACCGTATCGGAGGCTGCCTACGCCACAGGTTTCAGCTCTCCGTCGTATTTTATCAAAAGCTTCAAAGATATCTACCAGCTCTCCCCTCTCGAATATTTGAAAAAAACAGAAAATTGACGCTATTCACCCTTCGTCCGTTACATAATTCAAACACGCAGATACATATCTTATATCCCGCTGGCTAATCGTTGGCTACCTTTGTCATTGGATTTAAAACATTTTTATTTCATGAGAAAGGCTGGATTATTCTTTTTTGTCCTGGCATTGGGAGGATTGTCGGGATGTTTGGATTTTTTAAAGGAGGAAGATGACGAAATACTCATTGAATCTTCGGACTACGATGGGTTTTATACGGGATCTGCGTTACAATCGGGAATAGAGATAGGGACCTGGGAACTCGACATACAGGATGGTATCGCCTATGGAGGATATTTCGACGGAAATGATTGGGCGACAATGTCCGGTACAGTATATATGGGCGGTATACTGGAGTTTGGGTTTTATACCTCCGATGGCACACTGGTAGATGTGTCTATTGTGATCAGTGAAGATGGAGTGGTAAGCGGCAGTTGGGTAAATTCTGACGACGAATCCGGTACCATCATCGGATACATAGATAACGGAACAGGTCCGGGGCCGGGGCCAGGCTCAGAAAGCAGTTGCTCGAATATCAGCTTCACCGGTCAGGTAGATGGAGAACTTGGCGCAACGGGCGAAATCTCGATGAACTGCGAATACAGTCACGATGGTCTTACCGTATCCAGTCTCACATTGAAATATCAGTTGGGCATTCTCTTTGGAGAAGTTACCCGCAAAGCAGTATTCAAATGGGAAGGTCAGGGATCACTCTATGACGTGTATTGGGGCGCCGCGGTCCTTGATGCGCAAGGCAACCATCTCGCTATAGGAGGCAATCCGCTCTACATGTCTTGGGAAGAAGGCACATTTGAAGGCCCCGGAGAAGGCTTCGGATGGGATGTGTCGGGCAGCCCGTCGTGGAGCGATGTTTTCCTTTTTTACGACGAATCCGAGGGCACCTTCTACCAGGGGGTAGACCAGGCCACGGCTAAATCAATTTACCAGTCTGACTTCATCTTAGGTGATATGATCGTGCTGGAATTGAATGATGTTCCTCTAAATCAATAAGTATTTTCAATGACAATTTGCCCGTATTGCCACAAAAGTGGTTGAGGCAAATTTGAAACAAATCTTCAAGGGGCGCCACTGGCGCCTTTTTGATGGCTGAAATTTCCATAAACCCCGACCAAGCAACAGACTGGAATTTGGGTAAAATGAGATATCTCAAAGTTTAAAGGCAAATTTGACCGTCAAACCAGCGGCACATTATAATTCCTTAAAATAATTTGTTAATTTCGCATCCCTTTATTCTTCGGATATCTTATTAAAATGGTGGAAACGTTAAACATAGACTTCAAGCTCAAAAGCGAGTCTCGTCTCAAGGATGTTGATTTTTCAAAAGTAATTTTTGGCAGGGTTTATTCTGACCACATGTTTATTTCAGATTATGCCAATAAAACCTGGAATAACTTCAGAATAGTACCTTACGACTACTTAAAGTTTTCACCTGG
>CAYUJK010000009.1:7148-26134 GCA_964444895.1 uncultured Roseivirgaceae bacterium | reverse complement strand
ATCACTGGCACAACATCACCGAAATGGGTGGCACAATGGGAAGCGAATTATCCACGGACAGCCGCTCAGGCCGAAAACCAGTCGGACGGGTAGCCGGTACGTCAGGATGACAAAAGGAATATCATTGGCCAGATTAGCATCATTCTTTTGCTACACCGAGAAATTGTTGTGGCGATGGATAATCACCTCTCTCATCCGTGGTTGGTGTTTTCACCGACAACCTTACTCTTCAGGCACAAATAGAAACTTATGGAATGAACTTTTACCAGAAAGGTTAAAGGTGATTTTCAATCAGTATCAGGAAGAGGGCATCGGCCCTGCTTCACAAATGCTACGGCGGGTGAAAATGATCTTTAACGGTACAGCGGTACTGTTTCGACCGTTCCACTTTCCGGGATAGTGGGCACATGATACAGTTAGTCCAGGAAAAACCCACGAGGTTGTTTTCTAACGCTCCGAGACCAACGGTGAATAAGAGATTCAACTGGACAATCGAATAGAAGTTTTTAAGTAAATTTGAGGGGTTAGATTCAGAATTGATGATCAATGTACAAAAACAGATAGATTATTGGATAGAAGGCGCCGACGATGATATTATCACTGCAGATTTATTAATTAGAGAAAAAAGGATCCTGCATGGATTATTTTTTTGCCATTTGGTGATTGAAAAAGCTATTAAAGCGCATTATGTTAAAACGAAGTGTGAAGTTGCTCCAAGGTCTCACAATTTGATATATCTATTTGAGAATTCAGGATTAGCCTACGATGATGACACACAGATATTTTTAGGGATTTTGATGAAATATCAACTTCAAGGTCGATACCCGGATTATAATCCTGTGTTACCTGATTTAGATAGGGTACAAGAGTATTTTGAAAGGACAAAAAACTATTGCAATGGCTAAAAGAGAAGTTGTAGAGATTGTAAAGAAATATATTTATTTGTTACGGGCTGAGGGAATCTCAGTAGATAAAGCATTTTTATATGGTAGTTATCTGTCAAACACAGCCACTGAAGATAGTGATATTGATTTGATGATTGTCACCGAAAATGAAAACGATGATTTATTAGCTGGTAAAATTTGGAGCTTAACGAAAAGGGTTAATTCGAAAATTGAGCCGTTTCTGGTAGGAACAAAGCGATTCTATGCAAGCGACAATTCTCCTTTGGTTGATTTAGTAAAAAGAACAGGGTTAGAGATTGTCTAGATAAATATAAAATACCCGTCAAAAGCGCTAATTCTTATAGGGCTTTTCTGCAAAAGCACACAGAATAAGACGCATAAATTCCCATATATTTTTCCTTATTTAACAGAAACAACTCAGTCCCCCCAGGCAGGATGCTGTCATCGAGTAAGGAAATGACCCTAAATGCACATAATTTTATGGTGTATTTATTTAGGTTTGTAACTTTTGTTTTAACCAATAACTATACAGCTAATATGAAAGTTTACATCTCGTTTTTGAATTTCTTGAGCACCATTGTTGTTTTGTTGTTCATCGCATCGTGTGGCAGTGATGATTCCGCCCCACCCCTGGACGAGGAAACCGATAAGGTGGATAGCCTGCTGCATTCCATCGTTCCTGCTAAGTCCTTTCCTGGTCTAACGGTCACCATCCATGGCGGAGGTTTTAACACCACCAAGGAGAAAAATGAAGTTTTCTTCAACGGAACTACCGCCATGGTTCGGGAAGCTTTTGCTGATTCGCTCGTGGTGAATGTGCCTGACAAAGGATCTTCCGGGCCAGTAACCGTTAAAACGGACGGCGTCTTTAAAGTCAATTCCCTTGATTTTGAATATTACGATTTCCCCGAACCTGTTATCTACAATCGCTGCGATACGGGCTCTGTAAACCTGGCTATTTCGGATTTTCAAATTTACCGCATGGAGGAAAAGACGATATCCGATACCGGTGAGAAATACTACGTTTTTTATTACTCCTTTACAATAGAAAATACAGGCTCTGAAGAGGCCGATTTAACGGATAACTACCTGCAAAACTACTTCTCAACTGACGCTACCGAGGAAAATGAAATCGGCGCTGGTGGAGGCTCCAATAGAGACAGGTCCATGCTCGCACCAGGGGAGAGCATTGAAATCTCCGGCAGCGGAAACTCCAGCGTGCTGCCTGAAAAGGCAGATCTCCACGGCAAGTTTCTTCTCGTAAGTATGATTTTTTCTGCTGAAGGGTGTACGGACCTGGTAGCCCAGGAGATCGTGCTTCCGAAGTAGCCGAAAAAAAAAGAAAATAAATTGTGAAACCGAAAAGTTGCATATATATTTGCAACCGATTAGTTTCGTAATGTGAGAAAAAGATGAGAAGGGATATATTTCAGGCCATAGCCGATCCTACAAGGCGGGCCATCATAGCGCTTATTGCCTTGCAGGCCATGACACCCAACGCCATTGCCGAGCATTTCGACACCAGTCGCCAGGCCGTTTCGAAGCACCTCCGGATACTCAGTGAGTGCCAGGTAGTAAAGCAGGAACAAAAAGGCCGGGAGATATACTATTTACTTGAAGTCGACAAAATGAAAGAAATTGATAGCTGGCTGGAACAATTCCGAAAGATTTGGGAAGATCGTTTCAATCAGCTTGACAGCGTATTAGAAACATTAAAAAGGAAAAAAGGATGAGCAAGAAATTGAAATTCGATTTTACCGTAAACAAAGCAAATAACACGGTGGTGGTACAACGCGAGTTTGACGCCGAGCTACCTTTGGTGTGGGATGCCTATACTAAGCCTGAGCTGCTCGACCAATGGTGGGCGCCAAGGCCCTGGGTTGCCAAAACAAAGTCAATGGACTTCAAAGTAGGAGGAAGGCGGCTTTATGCTATGTGTGGCCCGGAAGGAGAGGAGCATTGGGCACTGGCTGACTTCACCTCTGTGACACCCAAAACGAATTTCGCATTTCTCGATGCATTTTGTGACAAAGACGGAAATATAAGCGATGAAATGCCGCGTTCAGCCTGGAGCCTCGATTTCTCGGAATCCAACGGAATCACTACCGTTACCATTACAATTACGCATAAAACACTCGCCGATTTGGAAAAAATCATCGAGCTTGGCTTCAAAGAAGGATTTACAATTGCTTTGGATGGTTTGGACGAGTTGCTGCAAGACCAGACAAAGTGATAAGCATGATAAAACAGCTGCCTAAAAACGACTTTGGTCGCCTTGTGAGCTAAATTCATGAATTCAAAAACTGATGTGTAACCTGAGTAAACATACCGTAGTCAAATGAAGAACAAAATTTTAACCGGCTTGTCTGTGTTGTTTGGGCTGTTGCTCATCAACGGTGGACTCAATAAATTTCTCAACTATATGCCTGTCCCCGAGGACCTTCCGGAGGAAATGGTGAGAGATTTTCAGGCAATTGTTGAAATCTCCTGGCTCATGCCCCTCATTGCGATTGCCGAACTCCTGGGCGGTATTTTGATCATTTTTCCAAAAACAAGAGCCTTGGGGGCTTTGGTGGTTTTTCCGGTAATGGTGGGGGTTTTACTGACTCATATTTTTGTAGAGCTCAGCGGATTGCCCATAGCCATTGTAATATGGGCCATTTTGCTGTGGATCATTTATGATAACCGGCATCGTTACCTCCCCATCATTAGGTGAAGACACTGTATTCGCCAGTAACAGAAATCAGCGAAATTTCGATCGAGTGGGCTGCCGGATAACGATGGAGTTTTTGCAATATCTCAACAAACGCAACTGCTCATACCTCTCTTCTCAATACTTCGAGGGGTGATGTGTGGAGAATAGAGCGTGAATTGTACCATCCTATAAACATGGTAATGACGGTGATCGAAAGCCAGATAATAACCAGCACAAAGATGTCTGGCAAGAACATGGTTTCGAAGAAAAACGCGGAAAGAGCCCATGATGCAGCCACAGCAAGGATGCTTCCGGCCAAAGCGGCGAAAAAGCCCAGGTAGCCATATTCGATGAGCGTCATGCCGTTGATCTGCTTTTGCATGGCGCCTATGGTGCGAAGCAGCACATTCTCCTTCAGTCGTGCGTATTTGCTATTGATGACCGCTCCGGAGAGCACCAGGATACCGGTAAAGATGCTGAATAGCGCCATGAAGCGGATGGCAAAAGCGACTTTATCAAAGATTTCGTCGAGGGTTTGTAAGATCAGATTGAGATCAATAAGCGAAACATTCGGAAATTCCTGCACCAGTTTTTGTTGAAATTCCGCTGCTACTTGCTTATCAGCAATGCGGCCTACCATCACATAAAACTGAGGGGCCTCTTCCAGTATTCCCTCAGGAAAGACCACCATGAAGTTTGTCTGAACCCGCTGCCAGTCAACCTGCCGGATGCTGCCCACGTAGGTGGTGATGGGTACGCCCTGCACATTGAAAACGATCTCGTCTCCCATCTCCAGGGTTAGTCTTTCGGCCAGCCGATCTTCTACTGATATAAATATCGAATCTTCGGCTGAAGGAACACGACTCATGAGTTGCCCCTGCGATAGCTTTTCAGAGTTTATCAGGTGGTTGCGGTACGTAACCCGGTATTCGTGGTGCAACGCCCAGTTGGACAGGTTCATGGTGCTGTCCTTCAGCCATTCTTCTACAGGTTTTCCCTTCAGCGTGTGTATTTTCATGGTCACTATCGGTACCGTCTGCTGTATGGGAATGTCGTATTGCTGCACCAGTTCCGTTAAGCCTTCTTTTTGAAAGGGTTGAATGTCAAAGAGTACCGTGTTTGATTTTTCTCCGGAGCCTACAAACTCCACCTGCCCGAGGAGGTTGTCTTGCACCAGCGTCATCGTAGAGATCAGAAATGCACCCAATCCTATGACCACCACCAGCACGGTGGTTTGGTTATTGGGGCGAAACAAATTTGAGAAAGCCTGCTTAACGACAAAACGGGTGTCGGCGGGCATCAGCTTTTTGCCAATGGATAGCAGCCCCCTGGAAATCAATAACAGCAAAACAAAGGTGACAAGTAGTCCCGCATAAAAAAGCGTACCCTGAACCAGGTTGCCGGTTTGTTTTACGGCAAACAACCAGGGAAAAACGGCGATCAGTACGATGACCGTTAAGCGGAATTTTGATTTGATTCGTCTTTGGCTCTGCGTCGTTCGGATAATCTCCAACGGCGACACAAAGCGCACACCGGCAAGAGGCAGTGCCGAAAACAGGATGGAGATGATCAGGCCCACCAGCATGCCCTCGGCAAGGGAGGCCCAGGATATGTGCATGGTCACCTCCATGGGCAGAAAGTCTTTTACCACCCAGGGGATAAAGTACTGAATAGCCAGACTGGCGCCTATTCCCAATAGGCTGCCGATAATGCCCAGGCTTACTACCTGAACAAAGAAGATGGAAAAAATTTGCCATCCGCCGGCGCCAATACACCGGAGCACGGCCACGGAGCTTCTCTTTTCGCGCATGTACACCAGGATGGAGCTGGCTATGCCGATGCATCCCAATACCAGCGCTACGAACCCCAGTAGCCGGAAATACCGGTACAGATTTTGGAAGCCCCTGCTCAGGTTGTCCTTCTCCATTTGTGCAGTGCGCCAGTCGATCCTTTCGGTTTCATTTTTTTTGTCCAGCTCCACCTTTATTTTTTCAAGGTTTTCAGGTGTGGTTTTATAGTAATAGTTGTATTCAACGCGGCTTCCATATTGGATGAGTCCCGTTTCATCCAGCAAGCTGAAGGGGAGGTATACGGAAGGTGAGAAAGTAGCACCCACGTTAGCTCCTCCGGGAAAACGGGTGACAATGCCGCAGATCGCGAAGGTGCCCTTTCCCACCTTGAGACTGTCGCCCACCGCCACGTCAAATTGGCGGCTGAGTGTTTCGTCGATCATCACCTCGCGCCCTGCCAGGTAGTCTTGCGTCTGCGACTCAATGGTTGTCTCAAAGCTGCCGTACATCGGGAAGTTATTTTCCAGCGCTACCACCCTTATGAGTCTTGATCCACTGTTTTTCGGAAAGTACACCATCGATGCAAACCGGGCATCGCGAGCCCTCTCACTGGTGAGCGAATCCATAAACGCCAATAGTTCGGAGTCCATCGGGCGGTTATCGCTTTCCAGCGCCACATCTGCCCCAAGTAGTTCCTTTGCCTCCTCATCCATGTCGTTTTGCAGGTTGGCATTAAACGAGTTGATGGCTACCATGCCAGCCACACCTATAATGATGGAAGAGATAAACAGAAAAAGGCGCCCCAGATTGAAGCGGGCATCTTTCCAGGCCATTTTCCAAATCCAGGGATTAGAGAGGCCTGGACGGTGGGCAGGGGTGGGGGTCAGTTTTTTTCGCATGTTGTTGTGCATTATCCGGCCACTAATTTGTCTTCCACCAGTTTTCCACCGTGCAGCCGCAATATTCTGCCGGTTTGCTCGGCTAGTTCCAGGTTGTGTGTTACCAATACCAGGGTGGTGCCCAGTTCCCTGTTGATGCCAAAGAGCAGGTCCGTGATTCCTTCGGCAGTTTCTTCATCCAGGTTGCCGGTAGGTTCGTCGGCAAAGAGGATTTTGGGGTTGCTGATGAACGCCCGGGCTATGGCCACCCGCTGCTGCTCACCACCCGATAGCTGTGAGGGGAAATGGTGCAGCCGGTCTTTGAGACCCACACGGCTCAGCAATTCCTTCGCTCTTCCTTCTACTTTTCTTTCGCCCCGCAGCTCCAGGGGCACGGTTACATTTTCGAGTGCGCTGAGGGTGGGAAGAAGTTGAAAATTTTGAAACACAAAGCCCAGGTATTGATTTCTCACGTAGGCACGATCGTCCTCGCTGAGCTCTTGCAGTTGAATATCCTGGATGGCGATACTGCCGGAAGTGGGCTGATCCAGGCCAGCGCAGAGGCCCAGTAATGTCGTTTTTCCACTTCCCGAAGGCCCAATAATGGAAATATTGCTGCCCTCCTCTACAGAAAAACTAATGTCGTTGAGAATGGTGAGCATGTTTCCCGATTCAAGTTGAAACGTTTTGCTCACGTTTTTTACCTGCAGTATATCCGCCATGTTGTAGAGATTTATTTCTGTTAAACTGTAAAACAAATAAATTGATTTGGTTTTTTGATGAAAGGTTTGATCAGTTGGAAATCGAGTTTGATGTTGATTATTTTTTAATAATCAAATCATAATAGGACTTTAGTAATGCTAAAATGCATTATTTTTTTAATTTGCCACTTTTATCGCCACACACACAATGCTGAGAAGCCTACTCAAAATAATCAATGCCGAACCCGGTGAGGAAAAGCCGGTGTTGCTATTGCTTGGCAACGGGTTTTTCATCGGCATTTTTTTGGCTTCATATAAGATCGTTGCCTACACCTTATTTCTCAGTCATTTAGGCGAATACCTGCGCGAGGCGATGTTCCTCTCAGGCGGACTGGGGATAATGTCTACCGGATTGTATGCCTTCGCACAACGGCGAATGCCCTTTTCGAGGCTTATCATTATCAACTACGTAACGATATTTATCTTCATAGCCCTCGCCAGGGTCTCGTATGTCTACTCCGAAAAGGAGTGGGTCATATTTGCCTTGTACGTGATGCACATGCCCATTATGTCCATCTTACTGCTTGGCTTTTGGGGTACCTTCGGCAGGATTTTCGATCTCAGGCAATCCAAGCGAATCATCGGGGGTATTGACTCAGGGCAGCTTACCGCCACCATCATCGCTTTTTTTACTATTCCCCTGCTGGTTAATTATCTTTCCGATCTGTCTGACTTATTGATAATTGGCGAAGTAGGTATTGTGATTTCGTGCGTGTTCCTGGTAGTGATCATTTCGAATTTCAATCTGAATTTTTACGATACCCACAAGACAAAGCGATTGGAGGAGTCCCGAATGCGGAGCCTGGTAAAAAACAAGTATGTGGTGTACCTGGCCTTGTTCCTTTTTTTCTCGATGATGGCTTTTTCATTTGTGGAATATTCTTTCCTCAATGTGGCCGAAGCGCAGTTTCCCGAAGAAAACAAGCTGCTGAGTTTTATTAGTGTGATAGAAGCCTCCGTGCTGGTGATAGGTCTGCTGATTCAGACCTTTGTGAATGAACGCCTTATTTCGATGTATGGGCTGAAAACGACATTGCTCGTGCTTCCCATTATACTTGCCATTTTTACAGCGCTTGCCATTTTCTCCGGCTATTACTTTGGCTACGAAGATAGCGGCGTCAATTTTATCTGGTTTTTCTTGTTCATTACCATCAGCAAGCTGTTTACCTCTTCACTTCGCGAGGCAATGGAAAACCCGGTTTTCAAGTTGTTTTTTATGCCGTTGGATGACAGGGTGCGATTTGACATTCAAACGCGGGTTGAAGGTATGGTAAACGAGGTGGCCCGTCTTCTCGGTGGAGCGCTCATTTTTTTCTTTGGGCTCTTTTCATTCATAGAGCTCATTCACTACTCCGTGTTCCTGGTATTGATTATAGTAGGGTGGATATTTCTTGCATTGCGCATTTATCAAAATTACCGCGTAAGCATTCGTTATAAGCTGGAGAGGCAGAAACGAAGAGCCGGAAGGGAAATAACACGCCACAGCAAAAATTATGTGTTCAATATCCTGGTAGAATCGACAAAAAGCCAACAGCCTGAAAAGCTGATCTTTTCTTTCAAGATCATGGCCAAGCTTTTTCCCTTTGAATTTCAGATGGGACTCAAGAAACACCTTTCTAATAAAGATCAGAAGTTGAAAAAGTTGATCGTCAACAAACTAAAGGAAGACGGCGTGCTGAACAACGAAGAACTTTACCACGAAACGCGAGAACTCCGAGGCGAAGAATACGCCGATCATGCTATGCTGGAGGGCAAGAGCATAGAAGAGGTAATAGACTTGCTAAAAACGGCCAGGACCGATTTCAAAAAGGCCACTATGGAGTATGTGGCCAATGTGAATCCTTATGATGGCTTTAAGATCATCATAGAGCTGCTGAACGACACCAATAGCGAGGTAGTAAACCTGGCCATTCTTACCTCAGGTAAAATAAAGCGAAATGAATTGCTGCCTTTCCTGGTAGATTTTCTCACGAAAGAAAAATATAGAGATTCGGCCACTGACTCCCTGATCAACTACGGTGAGAAAGCATTCGGAAGCCTGGAGACAGCCTTTTTTGCTACGGACCAGGCAGAGGATGTGAAAATAAGAATAATCGGGATATATGGAAGAGTAGGTGGCAGCGGTGCTATCAAATACCTGTGGAATAAGATCGACTATCCTGATTTTAAGATTACTTCTGCCGTGCTATACGCGCTCAGCCAATGCGGATTCAAGGCTCACGGTCAGCAGATAGCACGCATCAAGACGGCCCTGGAGAACGACATCTCCAATATCCTGTGGAATCTCATTGCCATTGAAAAGCTTAACAGGGAGGAAAACAAGCACTATGAGATGCTGTACCAAGCGCTACAGGAAGAAAATATGCATAACTATTCCCACATTTATATGCTGCTTTCGATGATCTTTGATCAGCAGTCTATTCAGTTGGTGAAAGAAAATATTGAATCCAGGACTAACGAGGGAGTAACCTACGCGCTGGAGCTGCTTGACGTATTTCTGCCGGAAGACATCAAGCAGAAAATTATTCCCATTCTGGACGATATACCTGAAAGCGAGCGGGTAAAGCGGCTCCAGATATTTTTTCCACAGATTGAGCTGGAAACCCACGAGATACTGAAGGCCATTGTAAACAGAGACTACAGCCAAACCAACCGCTGGACTAAGGCTTGCGCGTTTTACAGCCTTCGTTTTGTCGATTCCACGGCCGACTACTCGCTGGAGCTGGTGGCTAATCTCTTCAACCCCGACGAACTGCTGCGAGAAACGGCTGCCTGGACACTCTATTTGCTTTATCCCGATGTGTACCGCAAGAATATAGGACGCCTGCCCGAAGATCAGCGTCAAACGCTGAATAATAAGATAATGGAGCCCTTTGAAAATGAAGATATCGCTGACTTGGGAGGTAGGTATTTCAGGTATTCGTTGATTGAATTCCTGAAAAACTCGTCGTCGCTCAAAATGCTGTCAGGACTCTTTTTATCACAAATGGTAGACCGTGTAGAGGAATTTCGTGTAAACAGGGATTTTGAGGTAGACCTTGTCAGCTACCGCACGAACTATTTCTTTTTCATCCTCAAGGGAGAAGTGGTGCTTTTTGATGCTAACTACAATGTGGAAAAGAAATTTGACCGCGGCAGCTACCTGGGAGAGTTTATTTTTTCGGGCATGGAAAAGCGGGATTTTAAGTTATTTATGAAAGAAGGAACGGTACTTTTACAAATAGAGAAGAACAGATATTACGACCTGGTATGCAACGAGTTTGACACGTTGGAAAGGATATTGGAACGCCTGGATACCGAGCCTGCGGAGGAGGAAAGTTTGGAAATCACATAACTTACTGACAAATAAATAATTATAGATATTTGCTTTAATTCATAGTTTAATTATATTTGAAGCACTTTCACATTTTTTCTTTCGAGTAAGGTTGTATTAAAATAAACAGATTATGGAAATACTGATTGATTAACTTTAAGGAGAGAAGCATTTGTTGCATTTTTTCTGTTATTTTGAGCATTAGGATGGAAACACACACTAACCTGGTAATTATTTACTCAGCCAAGGATGAGAGTTCGACGACTAAGATGGGCTGGGCGTTTAGTTTTCACAGATTTTTAGAGCTATTACTTGGGAGATTGTTAAGGAAGAAAGTCAGCATCGCGTTGTGCGAGATCAACGACTTTGAGATCGACAAAATATATAAATCAGATACCCTGCTCATCCCCATAGCGTCTGAACCACTGCTGAACACCAACATTTTCAAGGAAGAAATCAAGAAATTTCATGAAAAGTGTATCCACAAAGAAAAGAATAACCTTTCGTGGAGTTCGCGCATATTTAAGGTATTCAAGTACCCCTCGAAAAACCACTATTTACTGGACTTTCTGAGTAGCTCCCCGGGTTACAATTTCTACCACAAAGATCCTATTACAAACGATGTGGTGAAATACGACGACTTCACCAGTCCCGATTCGCAGAAGACCTTCTGGATGCGTTTGTACGACCTCGCCTATGACATTTCGAAAGTCCTGCAAGACCTGCAAAATGTACAGGACGAAATAGAGGCAATCAAAGAGCAGATAAATAAAGAAAATATCTATTTAGCCGCCGTGGGCACGGACCTGGAAAACGAGCGGTCTATCATCAAGCGAGAGCTTCAGCGGAGTGGTTTTCAGGTATTGCCGGAGAACAACATTCCCGGAGATCTCGAATCGGCATTGCGGCAGATAAAGGCCGATATTCAAAAGTGTGTGATGACCGTACATTTGATAGGCGCCGATCCCGGGAAAATAAAGGGAACCAACTCATCAATCCTCGAACTTCAGCTTCGGGTAGTTTCCGAATTGTTGGAAAATGAGGAAAAAATGGATGGGAAGAGCTTTTCACTACCGCTTGGCAGAGTCATTTGGGTGCTTCCCAGTATTGACAAGATCAGCGTAAAGCAGAAAATATTTATCGACAACTTGAAAAAAGACCCCGTCTCACTTAAAAATGCCGACTTGCTGGAGTCTAATATTGAGGAACTCAAGGGATTTATTTCTAATAGAATATCGAACTACAGAAGCCGGGTACGGGAGTCCGAAGGCTACGACAAAACCAAGAAAGTCATTTACCTGATCTGCGATACCAACGAAGCAAAAAAATATCGCCATATAGAAAAATTCCTTAACGATAACGGATTTGACGTAATTTCCTCTAATTTTGAAGGATCACCGGATGAAATCAGAAACCGGCACATGCAAAACCTCAGACAATGCGATGGTACACTGATCTATTTCAGTGGTGACAATTCAAATTGGATGAAGAGCAAACTTTTGGATATTTCGAAGGCGCTGGGAATGGAGAGAGAAAAGCCGATGGGACCCCGCGCAGTAATTATCGATTCTGAACAGAAATTTGACGACTTCTTTAAGTCGAAACAAGATACATTGATCTTTTACAATAAGGGCAACTTTTCTACGAAGGCCCTTGAACCTTTTTTGGAAAAATTGCAGGAGTAGACGATGGCCCAGAGAGACGAAGGCGTTTTGTTGGAATATAAAGTTGCCGAAGGCGTGGATTTGATGAATCCGTTTCCGGGGCTGCGTCCTTTTGGGTTTGAGGAAAGTCACCTCTTTTTTGGCAGAGAAGGGCAGAGCGATGAAGTGCTGCTGAACCTTGCCAGGCATCGGTTTACGGCGGTTATTGGCGCTTCCGGCAGTGGTAAGTCTTCCCTGATGTATTGCGGGCTCATCCCCATCTTGTACGGTGGCTTTATGACGCAGGCGGGCGCTGATTGGACAGTCTTGGTGACGCGACCCGGCATATCGCCCATAGATAACCTCGCCGAAGCCATCGTGAGCAAAGAGCACGGTGATGATTTGCCTGAAATGGAGGAAATGAATATCGGGAGAACGCTTACTTCCACCATCCTTCGGAGCAGCTCTATGGGCCTTGTAGACGCCATCAAGCAAAGCGGACATTCCGATAACAAAAATGTATTTATACTGGTAGACCAGTTTGAGGAACTTTTCCGGTATATTAATTCCGATCACTCATCCAACACACTGAACGAAGCAGCCGCCTTTGTCAATCTTCTCATCAAGTCGATCAACCAGGACGAAATTCCAATCTACGTGGCCCTCACGATGAGGTCCGATTTCATCGGTGAGTGTTCGCAGTTTCCGGAACTCACCCATATCATCAACAGAAGCCACTACCTGATACCCCAAATGACCCGCGAGCAACAACGGCTGGCCATCGAAGGGCCGGTGGCTGTGGGAGGGGGTATGATCACCAAGCGACTGGTGCAGCAGTTGCTGAACGACGTGGGCAATAACCCTGACCAATTACCTGTGCTACAGCACGCCCTGATGCGAACCTGGGATTTTTGGGTGAAAAACCGGGAGGGAGATGAATCAATAGACCTCAGGCACTACATCGCGATAGGAAGGATCAATGAGGCCCTTTCGCAACATGCCAATGAGGCCTTTTCAGAGCTGTCCAAAAGGCAAAAAGAAATTTGTGAAATCCTTTTTAAAACACTAACCGAAAAAAGTACCGACAATATTGGGATCCGCCGTGCCGCAAGGCTCTCAGAAATTGCCGAGATAGCACAGTGTACAGAGGCCGAGGTGATGGAGGTTGTCGAAGTTTTCCGGCAGCCCGGCAGGTCTTTGCTGATGCCCCCCGCTACGGTGGAATTGAACGCCGGATCTATCATCGAAATTTCGCACGAAAGTTTGATGAGAATATGGCAACGGCTTAAAGTGTGGGTGAACGAAGAAGCGGAATCTGCTAATATGTACCTGAGGCTTTCGGAAGCTGCGGAAATGTACCAGGTGGGAAAGACAGGCTTGTGGCGTCCTCCTGATTTGCAACTGGCCCTCAATTGGCAGCGGAAGCAAATGCCTACGGCTGTGTGGGCGCAGCGGTACAACCCCTACTTCGAACGGGCCATTTTGTTCCTGGAGATTAGCAAAAGCGCTTTCGAAAACGAGCAGCGAAGCAAGGAACTTCTGCAAAAGAGAATGTTGCGTAGAACCAAAATAGTAGCTTTGGTTCTCGGTTTAGCAGCGGTGGTTTCTACCGTCTTTTTCGTATTCGGGTGGTTGCAGAAGAGCAACGCCGAAAAGTTGGCCATAGAAGCACAGCAGAATTATGAGGAGGCTGAGAAACAACGGCAGTTGGCAGATAAGAACGCTCAGAAGTTTTTGGAACAGAGAGATTTTGCCGAAGAGCAGCGGAAAATTGCCCTGGAGCAAAGTGATATTGCCGAGGTAGAACGCAATAAAGCTCAGAACAATGAAAAGATAGCGTTGTTTCAGATGGCCGTAGCAGAAGAAAAAAGACGCGAAGCTGACGAGGAAAGGAGAAAAGCAGAAATAAGTGAAAATCAGGCAATAGAGGCGCGAACAGAAGCCGAAATTCAGAAAGACCGGGCGCAGGCCTTGAGGATGCTGTCCATATCTCAATCCATGGCAGTGAAATCATTAAATATCAGTGGAGATGATGACCTGAAGGCCCTTTTGGCACAGCAGGCATTTTTGTTTAATAAAGAATACAAAGGAAACACGTACGACAACTACATCTACGATGGACTGTATTATGCACTCAGAAACCTGGAAGGAGAGGAATTTAACCTGCTGGCAGGCCACCGCGATAATGTGAGGTCCATAGCGTTCAACCGGGAGGGTAATAAATTTTACACAACCGGCAGCGATGGCAGAATACTCGTGTGGGATGCGGACAAACTTACCTACCAGGTATTGTATAAACACGACTATATCAACAAAATTTTAAAGCTGAGTGATGACGAGAAATGGGTGATTGTGGCTGGAGACGCTCCATACACATTGTTGCTGGATCTGGAAAACCTTCGATCTGTGAAGCAGGAGACTCACAAGGGCGTAGTAACTGCTGTAGTGGTGCCTCGTGATCAGGATTATTTTTACACGCTCGGTATTGAAGACAATATTCTTCGGAAAAGTGATTATACCAATAGTGTGCAGGTGGCCGAATTTAGTCAGAGAATACTTTCGATGGTAGCTACCCACGATAATCGATACCTGGTTGGCGGTACCGAAACCGGAGAAATCATCGTTTGGGACGCATCCACTTATCAAAAAGTCTATTCAGTAAGCAATTTAACCAACAAGCCGGTGTACTCGCTCACGGTAAACCACGGGAACACCTGGTTGGCGATTGGGGATGAAGAAGGCGCGATTTACCTGTGCGACATTCGCAACATCGGTAGTGAGCTGCCTCGTATTATGACGTTTACCGGTCAAAAATCACGAATCAGCAAAATCTCATTCAGTAAAAACGATCAGCTGTTGGCCGCCGCCAGTCTTGATGGATCAATTCAGGTGTGGCTGATGAGCGATCCGGACAATTTGCCGCTCGTATTTAAAGACCACGACGACCATGTGTGGGATATTAGCTTTAACCCCCAGGGCAACTTCCTGCTGGCCGGTGTCAGGAGCGGAAACGTGAAAATCTGGCCTACCAAGCCGGATATGCTCGCCGATATGATCTGTGAAAAGCTTATGAGAAATATGAGCCGAAACGAATGGAAAAGATACGTAGCCGATGACATACCGTATCAAAAAACTTGTAACATTAAAACATCAAATTAAACGAATAATTTTTTTTCGACCGCAGATCACCACTATGAAAAAAGGTTTAGTCTTTTTGCACTTTTTCTTATTGCTGTTTGTCCTGGAAAGCTATTCTCAGGACTTCTGTGCGCAAAGATTAAGCGAAGCAGAAGACCGGTTTGAGAGGGGAAGATTTTATGAAATTCCCGACATGCTCTCCCTGTGCATCAATAATGGTTTTACCAAAGAAGAGAAGGTGCGCGCGTATCGACTCCTCACACTTACCTATCTGTACCTCGACTACCACAGCAAGGCCGACGAAAACTACCTTTCATTGCTTTCGCTTTCCCCTGAGTACAGGGTAAATGATGAAATTGACCCAAGAGAATTAATTAACCATCATAAAAAATTCACTACCAGACCGTTCGTCTATTATTCTGTCAAGGTTGGTATGAATGTTTCCGACTACCGGCAGTTGGTAGATTATTCGCTGACAGTCGAGAATGCCGATGGCCAGAAAATCAAGAGATCAGTAGGATACCATTTGAACCTTGGTACCGAAATTACCCTCAAAAACAACCTGTTGTTGGGCATAGAGGGCAGCCTTACCCGCAAGTCTTTCCAGTATTCAAATATGCAGTTCGGCGTCAGCGGACTCCCAGGGTTTCAAACTAACCTCAAACAAAACTATACGCTTGTCGAGGTGCCGGTCTACCTAAAATATTCCTTTCTGAAGCCGAAAGTAAGTCCGTTTGTCCTTGCAGGGTTAGCGCCATCCTATTTGCTTGCCGCTTATTCAGTTAACAACCAAAAAGTGGATATGTCGCCCAACCAGGAAGTGAGCCGGGATGAGCCCAATATTGACCTGCTCAATGCCCGCCGGCAAATCAACTATTCGGTAATAGCGGGCGTCGGAGTTAAGTATAAGATTGGTATTAACTACCTCACGTTTGAGTTGAGATACCAGGCTGCGATGCTCAATTATGTCAACAAGGACAGTCGCTATGATATGTCCCTGGGTTCAGGCGAAATCATGCGTTTTGGACTTAATTATATTGATGATGACTTCAAGTTAAACCACTTGTCGGCTTTGATAGGGTTTACCTATCCAATTTATCGACCAAGAAAAATAGTACCATAGTGCTGCAAAATAGTTTTTACATACCGATGATCCTTATGGCCGCGTGCTTCCTGGCAGGATGTGATACCGTTAGCTCGCTGGAGCCGGAGCAGGGACGCGTATTCATGAAATTATACGGCGGAACTAAGGACGACATAGCACGCGATTTTCTTCAATTAGACGATGGTGGGTTCATCATCGTGGGCAGTACTTGGTCATTTGATAATGAACAAGAGAATATTTTACTTATCCGGACAGATGCCAACGGAAATGAAGTATGGATAAAAAACCTTGCTTCGAATGTGGCACAATCTGCTTATTCGATTATTCGCGATAACTCGGGAACAGGCTTTGTGATCTGTGGCGAGACCGCTGACGATGGTGACGCTCGCGATATCTTTTTAGCTAAAATAGGAGAAACAGGCAACATAATAGAATCAGCCAATTTTGGACTGCCGGGCCGGGAGGAAAACGGACGTAAGGTGATCCCAGCCCATTCTGAAGGCTATTTGGTAATGGGTAACAATGTCGATTCTACATCGATCTATTTTGTGGAAGTGAATGAGAGCCTGGAGGCAAAACCCGGCAGGGAACGTACAAATGAAGGTCCTCAAGGGTTTGTAAACACAGGAGCGGCGGTAGAGATTTTTGATGGTAGCCGGTACATCGGGCTTGGAACCACCACAGACGGAGTGGGATCGAATCAAGGCTCGGAAAACCTGTTTTTATTTACCCTTGATCTCGGAGGGGTTGGTGTAGTACCTGTCAGATTCATTGGCGCCGGCGACAGAGGAGAGGTGGCATCGGATATGAAGAAAGTCGCTGACGGTTACATAATTGCGGGATATAAAATTAATAACAATATACAAACTCCCTACCTTGTGAAGGTAAGACAAAGCCTGGGAGAGATAAGCGGTGCGAATGGAATAGTATGGGAGCAAACTTATGAGGGGTTGCTCGGGGGATCAAACAGGCCTGTCTCTGTCATAGAGACGAATGACGGAGGGTATGCAGTATTGATGACTTCGAATGTTTTGCAGTTTGGTAGCCAGTTGGCCTTGATGAAGGTAGATTCTGAGGGCAACCAATTGTGGGAGAGGCATTTTGGTAGCCAGAACAGTGATGTAGCCAGCAAAGTAATCCAGATAGAAGGTGGCTACTTTGTCGCTTGCGGGTCGTTTAGCTTGCGGGAAAGTAGTAATATAGGGTTGCAAAAAGCAGGCTTGGTTAAGACGAATCCTGCCGGAGAATTAATTCCTTTAGGTAACTGATTATACACTTTTAATGAAACCAAATATCGACCGGATTTTTACTTTCCTGATTCTTTTTGTCCTTGTTAGTTTCCATTCCTTAGGACAATCAATAGTCACCCCGGCTAATGATGTTAATAGTATGTGCATTGGCGGGGCAAGTGAGGTGCTCTCAACCATTTCCGTTTCGGAAACCCAGTCAGATGATTTTGCCAACGGTGGAGGAAATGTTACCTTCATACTAATTCCCCCTTCTAATTTCGAGTTTGTACCGGCTACGGGGTCAGTGAACCTGAACTCCGGCGGAGATATGACATTCGTGGGGATCACTACTACCGCTTCCCAGGTAGAAATTACTTTCGATATTACAGATGATTTGAGTGTTGACGATTTCGAGATTGTCGGTCTGGAAATTATAGCACTGAGCCCCTTTACAGCGGGCGATATTTCACGACCAGCAGTTGGCGGGGGTGATATGGTAGTCAATGGCGCTGCTGCAGCTGGCGCAGGAACGAGCTATGGAGGTGTTGCCTCTACACAGCAAGCTGTTTCCATAACCGGCCACCCCATTGACAGAACCGTATGCGAAGGAGAAACCAGGACTTTTTCGGTAACGGCTTCGGGTACAAATCTTTCCTATCAATGGCAGGTGGATGATGGCGGCGGCGGAGGTTTTGTTAACCTGTCAGATGACGCTACTTACGATGGATCCAGTACTCAGATTCTCGAAGTATCCAATATAAGTTCTTTGTTGGATGGCTATCAATATCGAGTGGTGGTTACAGGAGATTGTGCCTCGAATGAAACAAGCAATATCGCCACCCTTACGGTAAACGAACTTCCTGAAGTTACTATGCAGCCTACAAATGATGCAACCTGTGAGGGAGGCAATGCGAGTTTCACCATTAATACAGGCGCCACAACCGCACCTGATATTACCTGGCAGGTGAGCACGAACGGAGGGAGTAGCTATACGGATTTGACTTCGACGCCACCTTACAGCAACATAAACCAACCGACATTAGACATCACTGGTGCGGCAGCTTCTCTGAACGGAAACTACTACCGTGCGCGTGTGAGTGGCACGTGTAGTCCGGCTGTATTTAGTCAGGGTGCTTTGCTGACAGTTGAAACGGAACCTGTGATCAGTGTACACCCTGTGAACGATGACGAGTGCGAAGGCGGAGGAGTATCATTTACCGTATCGGCCGCAGGCAGCAATTTAGAATATTTATGGTATGAAGAAGGGTCTCCGTTGTCGAATGGAGGCAAGTACAGTGGCGCAACGAGTTCAACTCTTGTGGTAACAGGGGTTGAGAGTTCGATGAATGGCAATGAATACTATGTAGAAGTATCCAATGGCAGTGGAGAGTGCGGCGGCAGCGTGAACAGCAACATCGCCACCCTTACGGTGAACGAACTTCCTGAAGTTACTACGCAGCCTGCAAACGATGCGACCTGTGAGGGAGGCAATGCGAGTTTCACCATTAATACAGGCGCCACAACCGCAC
>CAYUJK010000009.1:6366-7048 GCA_964444895.1 uncultured Roseivirgaceae bacterium | reverse complement strand
GCAATGAATACTATGTAGAAGTATCCAATGGCAGTGGAGAGTGCGGCGGCAGCGTAAACAGCAACATCGCCACCCTTACGGTAAATGAGCAGCCAGAAATTATTGACCAACCCGATGACGTTACCGTTTGTTCCGGCGCAGGGACGACATTTAGTGTAGACGGAGGTGTAACGACAGGAGCTGACTATCAGTGGCAGATCAACACGGGTTCGGGTTGGAATAATGTGGTAAATGGAGGCATCTATTCAGGCGCATTGACCGATGAGCTATCCATCAGCGCTACAGACCCCACCATGAACGATTACCTGTATCGGGTGATTGTGAGCGGTACCTGTACACCACCGGTAACCTCTTCACAGGCGAGGCTCACGGTTCAGAACCTTCCAGAGGTTACGTTAAACCCGACGAACGAAACGGTATGCGAGGGCACGAATGTAAATTTTGAAATCAACACCGGGACGACTACTAACCCCACTATTCGCTGGCAGGTATTTACAGGCACCTGGAATGACTTAAACAACAATGGCACCTACAGTGGAGTATCGACGCCCACCCTGACGGTAACGTCCAACAGTTCGCTGAACGGATTGCAATACCGGGCCAGGGTGAGTGGAGTGTGTACGCCGCAGGTATTCAGTACGGCGGCCACCCTTACGGTAAATGAGCAGCCAGAAATTATTGA
>CAYUJK010000009.1:0-6266 GCA_964444895.1 uncultured Roseivirgaceae bacterium | reverse complement strand
AGGTATTCAGTACGGCGGCCACCCTTACGGTAAATGAGCAGCCAGAAATTATTGACCAACCCGATGACGTTACCGTTTGTTCCGGCGCAGGGACGACATTTAGTGTAGACGGAGGTGTAACGACAGGAGCTGACTATCAGTGGCAGATCAACACGGGTTCGGGTTGGAATAATGTGGTAAATGGAGGCATCTATTCAGGCGCATTGACCGATGAGCTATCCATCAGCGCTACAGACCCCACCATGAACGATTACCTGTATCGGGTGATTGTGAGCGGTACCTGTACACCACCGGTAACCTCTTCACAGGCGAGGCTCACGGTTCAGAACCTTCCAGAGGTTACGTTAAACCCGACGAACGAAACGGTATGCGAGGGCACGAATGTAAATTTTGAAATCAACACCGGGACGACTACTAACCCCACTATTCGCTGGCAGGTATTTACAGGCACCTGGAATGACTTAAACAACAATGGCACCTACAGTGGAGTATCGACGCCCACCCTGACGGTAACGTCCAACAGTTCGCTGAACGGATTGCAATACCGGGCCAGGGTGAGTGGAGTGTGTACGCCGCAGGTATTCAGTACGGCGGCCACCCTTACGGTAAATGAGCAGCCAGAAATTATTGATCAACCACAGGATAGCATTGTGTGCACAGGTACGGGAGCGTCTTTTAGTGTGAATGCAGGATCAACATCAGGGGTAAATTACCAATGGCAGATCAATACAGGATCGGGTTGGAATAACGTCGTAAATAGTGGAGTATATTCAGGTGCAGCTACAAATGAACTACTCATTAGCAGCACTATCCCATCCATGAATAATTATCTTTATAGAGTGGTGGTGAGTGGCACATGTACGCCTTCAGTCACTTCCTCTCAAGCAAGATTAACGGTGCATAACCTCATTGTGGATGAGGGATCGGATGCTACCTTTTGCCAGGGGACCTCATTGAGTTTAGGGGGCACACCAACAGCTACGGGTGGAGCGGGATCATACACGTATACCTGGACTGGCTTCGACGACGCAACAGGGTTTTCTTCATCGGTAGCGAACCCATTTATTAATTTTAACAGTGAGGGCAGTTACCGGTATAATGTGGAGGTGGTGGATGCTTTTGGATGTAATGTTACCTCCGGTTTCATTACCGTAGAGGTTGATCCGGGCAATATTGTGTCTGCGGGACCGGATACGGTACTTTGCGAGGGACCTGCGGCAATCGAAATACAGGGTGCATCTATAGGCGGCGGAACTACCGATATACTTTGGACAGTAGAATCGGGCTCGGGCACTTTGCAGGATGAGGCAACACTCACCCCCCAGTACCTACCTGGCGCCGCTGAAACAGGCACTGTTGTATTGAAAATGACTGGGTCGGATCCGAGTTCTTGCCCTGATGTGAGCGATTTGATCAATGTCACTATCAATATGTTGCCCACCGTTGACCAGGGTTCAGATCGAGAAATATGCGAGACCTCGGATGTTAAACTGAACGGAACGGTAGGGGGGACGGCTTTTATGGGCACCTGGACTACCAGTGGCGATGGTGATTTCAGTTCTGCTACAGACTTAAATGCCACCTACGTTCCTGGTGAAAATGATAAAATCAACGGATCCGTTTATTTGACTTTAACGACCAATGACCCGTCAGGGCCCTGTCCGGCTGTTGATGGTTCTCTGCTTCTGGAAATACGTACGGCAGCCGTATCCGTACCAGGCACCTATCCTGAACTTTGTATAGGCGATACGGTAGATTTGAGTGGCGTTATCCAGGGGTCGGCTACCAACGCCACATGGACAGGCGGAACGGGTACCTTTATTAATCCCGGCCAGCTTGATGCCCAGTACGTGCCCGCGCAGTTTGAAGCAGGTACTACTGTCGTCCTTACCCTCACCACTAATAATCCTCCCGGCCCCTGCCCGGCAGATGCGCAGTCAACAGCGATTATCGTAAACCCCCTTCCATTGGTGGATTTTTCGGGGTTGGCACCTACTTATGGAATTAATGATAATGCTTCGCAGCTAACAGGTTTTCCTGATAACACAGGCTTCTTTAGTGGCCCGGGAATAATATCTAATGTATTTACTCCAAGCCAAGCGGATACGGGAGTACATGATATTTCTTATACCTACCAAGATATAAAAGGCTGTGTAAATACCAGAGTAAGGCAGACGGAGGTGTTTGCGTTAACTCCCATCTTTATTGATATTCCTAGTAACTTATGCACTAACTCAGGCATTCATAATGTTTATGCGGACCCTCCAGGGGGAACCTGGGCTGGCAATGGCATCATTAATGTTGGTTCTCAGTATTTGTTTAATCCGGCTTACGGTGAAGGGTCTGGTCCTGGATCACATACACTAACATACACCTATACTGATGACAATGATGTGACAGTTGTTGTTGAAGGTACTGTGAATGTATTTGGTGAAATCCTTCCTGACTTTGAAGTCCACAATTTTTGTGTTTCAGATTCCATCGTATTTGAAGATTTGTCATACATAACCGACAATACGATACCTCACGAGATTGTGGAATGGAAATGGGATTTTGGAGACATGAGTTTGGTAAGTGGTGAGACTGATCCAAAACATTTGTACGACGAGCCCAAAACCTATCTGGTTACTTTAAACTTAAAATCTTCTAATCCGAATTGCGTCGCGACGATCAGTAAAAATGTGATTATAGGCGGTCAGCCTGAAGTTAACTTTGATTTTCAGGATGTTGCTTTCGGAGATAATACACGGTTCACCGAAAATTCAGTGTTTCAGCCGGGAGACGTTAGTTTAGTGGACTCGGTGCGGTGGAATTTTGACGATGGGACAGTAGTCTCCGGTCTCAGGAACGAATACGGAAGTGTTTTCCATACTTACCTCGATTCGGGGGATTACAATGTGTCGTTACGGGTAGTAACCGATCGCGGCTGTATCGGTGAAAGATCGCGACGGGTATCGATATTACCCCAGGTAGAGATCTACCCCTATTTTCAAAATTTTGATGGTGCATCGGGATGGGTGGTCGATGATGATGGCTTAAATTCGTCTTGGGAGATGGGGACGCCTGGTGGTGAAGTCATCAATCAGGCTTATTCTGGTAGTACGGCCTGGGTAACTAACCTGGCCGGTACGCATAATAACTCCGAAAGTTCTTGGGTATTTTCTCCATCGTTTGATTTGAGACCACTTTCGCGACCTATGGTATCTATAGCAGTTTGGTCTGATACTGAGACGAGGTATGATGGCGCCATCATGCAGTTCAGCTTAGATGGAGGCGAAAATTGGGCCAATTTGGGAAGTTCAGATGATGGCCTGGGGCTGAATTGGTACAACTACAATACTATTGCAGGAAGGCCCGGCGAAGGTATTTATAATCCTGACGGGCATGGATGGTCTGGTCAGGATGCCGGCTGGAAAATAGCACGCAGGCATTTAGACGATCTGGAGACATTGTGGCCTTTTGGCGGAAACCCTGGCCGGAGTGCTGTGCGTTTCAGAATTGCCTTTGGTAGCAACGGCGATAATGCTTTTGATGGTTTCGCTTTCGATGATTTTTGGATAGGTGAGCGCACCAACAATGTATTGTTGGAAAACTTTACTTCCATTGCAAGCAGCACGGCGCCTGCATCGGACAATTCCGTATATGGTATTCTGGCGCAGAAACCCTTGGATGGCGTATTACTCCAGTACCACCTGAAATATCCACAGGCAGACGAAGTATATTTGAAGAATCCGTTTCCTCCTGATGCCCGGGGCTCAATTTACAATCTTACGCAAACGCCGGTGCAAATGGTGGAAGGAATGCACCGGTTTACGCACAACGGCACGCGTTTTAGTCTTACACATCTGATTAATAACTCGCTTAAGGATCCCAAATTTGACATTGAGCTTTCGTACGAGGAGACGGAAAACCACTATGAGATTGTTCTTAACACGGAGTTAAGACCGCTGATACAGATGCCGGGAGAAGTAGTGGTGCACAAGGTGCTGGTAGAAAAAGAGGTGGATATCATCGACCGTCCGCTGAAGCATGTGGTGAAAGAAATGTACCCAGCCAGCGGTTCATTGCTATCTGTTGAGCAGGCAAATCAGGTGCAGTCGTTTAGCAATCTTTTGGACTTCAGAACGCTCACTTTTTATGACAGTACGCAACTGGCCGTAGTGGTATTTGTGCAAGACCCGGCAACAAGAGAGGTGCTACAGTCGCAAATAATCGATCTTCCCATTAAGTATGCAAGGGGAGCGATCACGAGTGTAGATACAAACGACCCTTCTATTGCTAAGGGGCTGAAGATTTATCCCAATCCAGTAAAAGACAAACTGAACATCGAGCTGCCGTTCACCTTAGGAAAAGAAGCGGAATGGAAAATCGTTGATCAAAGTGGCGCCATCATCAGTCACGGGAAGCTCAACAAAGGACACGCTCGCTATACAGTAGATACCCATCGCCTTCCAAATGGTGTTTACTTCCTTATGGTGTCAGAAGCGGAAAATCTCAACTTCCGGCATAAGCTTATCATTTTAAGGTAATAGGACGCAACGACAGTTTCTTTTCAAAAATCGGTTTGCGGAATGTTCGGTAAGTTACTGATACAGAAAGCAGTGTAATAAAAATGCCGAGTATGGCGCCGTAAAAAACATCTTCCAGGAAGTGTTGCAAAAGGTAGATTCTTGAAAATAGAATTAAAAAGGCTGCCAGGAACAAGGCAACCTGAAGACCCTTGTGTTTATGGAAGATCATGCTAAGAAGCAGGCACAACGAGAAGGCTGTAGCCGTATGGCCTGACGGAAAAGAATGAGCGTAAAAGACATCTACTCCCTCAACAAAATGCAGATCGTATTTTTCAAGGTAAACCCGGGGTCTGGACATTCCGGGAAGGAGGACCCGTTTGATCAATTGTACCATGGAAAGCTGTAACACACAAATGATCGCTAAAATCAAGGCATATCGGTACTTGATAAACAGGAATATTACCAGAAAAATTACAAGCAGCGCACCATCACCCAGGTGCGTGTAGTATTTGAAAAAGAAGTCCAGCGTCGGATAAGTTAAATATCGGTTGACAAAGAGTTCCAGGTCTCCCTTTTTCAGAAACAATAACAATGCGGTTCCTGTCAGAAGAAGCACACCCGTGAGGTAAAGGAAGTAATTTTTTCTTAGGCTCATTTTGTTGGCGATAAAAGTATTTAATCTTGCCGAAAGATACCACGAAATTCAAACGACTTTGGTACCTGTTGTTTTACTGTTCTTTTAAACTTCCTTTAATGAAGAGGATACTGTGTGAACGAGACGTTAACTCGATTTGAAAGCGATGTTTATTCAGTGGCTCTGTCTAGGAGCCTCTGATCGACCGATTTGGTCGTTTTGGCGCCAAGTTCTTTGAGTCGTTCGGCTTTACGCGTCAGGTTGTCTTTTCCTTCATACAGCTTTTTCATCGCATCGGTATATACGGCCTTTGATGATTCTATGTGCTGGCCCACTTTTTTCAGGTCTTCGGTAAATGCCACAAACTTGTCATATAGCAAGCCTCCCTGCCGGGCAATTTCAAGGGCGTTCCGGCCTTGTTGCTCCTGGCGCCATATTGAAGAAATAGTGCGCAGCGTAGCGATAAGCGTGGTGGGACTTACGATCACGATGTTTCTTTCGTAGGCATCGGTAAAGAGTTCTGTGTCGTTTTGCACGGCCAGGCTGAAGGCGGGTTCCAGCGGCATGAAGAGCAGCACAAAGTCGAGGCTGCCGATATCGTACAGGCT
The DNA here is from genome assembly GCA_964444895.1 of uncultured Roseivirgaceae bacterium. Classification (GTDB taxonomy): domain Bacteria; phylum Bacteroidota; class Bacteroidia; order Cytophagales; family Cyclobacteriaceae; genus CAJXNP01. The sequence continues at coordinate 513 of CAYUJK010000009.1, read as the reverse complement.
TTGATAGTTCTTTTCACTCAGGCTTCGGATGTGTAGCCGTATGCTGGCAAGGTGTTCCTTTATAAATCGCATTCTTTCGACTTCGTCATCGCTGTTAACATAGCGCTCATAGGCCACCAGTGACACCTTTGAGTCGATCACGATGTTTTTGTTTTCCGGCAGCCGTACCACCACATCGGGCTGCAGTCGTTTGCCTTCAACGTTAGTGATGGAAACCTGTGTCTCGTAGTGCTCCCCCTTGATCAGGCCTGATTTTTCCAGTATTTTCTCCAGGATCACTTCTCCCCAGTTTCCCTGGGTTTTGGCTTCTCCTTTCAGAGCTTTGGTGAGGTTTTCCGCTTCTTTGGTGATCTGTTGATTCAGTTCCTTCAGACTTAATATCTGCTCTTTCAATGCAGAATTTCGTTCTATGCTTTCCTTATTGGTTTGTTCCACTTTTTTCTCGAATTCAGTGATCTTTTCTTTTAGGGGATTGAGCAGATCGCTGAGGTTGCTTTTGTTTTGGTCGGTGAA
>CAYUJK010000008.1:24286-27204 GCA_964444895.1 uncultured Roseivirgaceae bacterium | reverse complement strand
CGGTAGTGATCGCCGAGGACAACCGGGGGCGTATCTACTGCGGCAACAACGACGCTGCCACCGCCGACTACCTGTTCCGGTATGATTCTGCTCAAAATGATTTTCTGCCGATCTCGCCCGAACCCGACTTTGAAATGCCCGACAATCTCATCTTAAACGATTTTCAATTCGACAGCCAGGCCAACCTGTGGATTGCTACCGATGCCGGCCTGCTGTACGCCGAAAATAAAAGTGGTACTTATCCCGGGGTCACGCGGGTAAGCATTTCCGGGTTTGCTGAAACAGAGCCGATCAAGGCCATCGGCATTTCAAATGACTTTATCTGCCTGGCCAACCCGTACGGACTTGTGATCTACAAGGACGGAGAATCTATCCTGTTTGACAATGAAGCGGGACTCCCGTCTAAAATCATTAAAGAACGAGGGCTGCAGTTTGACCAGGAAAACAATTTGCTGGTAGCTACCGCCAAAGGCATCGCTCTTTTTGGCAACGAAGATGTGGTATTCAACCACACTTCAAAACCCATTTTTAAGTATTTTATCGCGAACGGAAAAAGGGCAAGTCTCGCTGACGGCAAAAAGCTGCGTTGGCCCTACAAAACGCGGATCGAAGCGGAGTTTGTAGCGCTGTCGTTCCCCGGCACGAGTATGGAATATCAAACGAGAATAGTGGGCTTGAGCGACCAGTGGTCTCTGCCTTCCTCTAACCGGAACCTCTCCATTATGGGATTTTCGGAGGGTAACTACGTGCTACAGGTGCGCTCTCGCGAGCGGGGAAAACTTTGGAGCGAACCCCTTGAACTAGAGTTTTACATTGCTGGTCCGTGGTTCCGAAGCTGGTGGGCCATACTCGGTTTTGTGCTGCTATCGGTACTGATTATTTGGGTGTCGATGAAAATCCACAACTACAACCTGATCCGTCAAAAGAAAAACCTCAAGAGGATCATTGAAGAACGCACGGAAGAGATCAACCGGCAAAAAAATGAAATCATTGAGCAGCAGGAAAAGATCATTCAGCAAAAAGAAGAACTTCTCGAAAAAAACAATGCGGTGTATAAGTCGCAACAGGCACTCATAGAAGCCGACATGAACTTTCTGCACCTTAAAGAAAAGCAACTGCAAGATCAAATTGAATACAAAAACAAGCAGATCACTACCCATACCCTGAACATCCTTCAGAAAAACGAGACCCTGAAAGACCTTCGAAATAAGCTGGAGGACATTGTGAAAAACCCGGACAAGGGGTCGGTGAGTGAACTACGAAAAACCCTCAAGATCATTGACCAAAGCTTTCGCCTGGACAAAGACTGGGAAGATTTTAAACTGTATTTTGAGCAAATCTATACAGGCTTCTATTCCAAACTGATGATTAACTACCCCGATCTCACCACCCAGGAACTTCGCCACTGTGCCCTGATACGCCTGAACCTCACCCTGGCCGAGTGCGCTTCGATCCTGGGTATCTCGCCCGATAGCGTAAAAGTCTCACGGGCGCGACTTCGCAAAAAGCTAAACCTGGAACACAGCCAAAGCCTGACCGATTTCATTATGGGGATTTAGTCCAGCAACCATGCAGCTAACAGTTATGGGGTGGAATGTTCTACTCGAAGCATTTCGGGCTACGAAATATATTTCATTCTATCGCCCTCCGTTTCCACCAAAGGTGGACGGTGCAACGAGCTTGCCTGCGACAGGCAGGGGCGAGTGAGAAAGGCCATTGCATCGCTCCAGAATACGGCAATGGGTAAATACTCTAATACCAACTTTGCTAAACACCACGTCTCCTAAACGGAATGCGCTAGAGAGCGGCGGATGAATGTTTGCGAAGGAATGAGTCTCCAGCTCATAAAAGCCATCTGACCGGAAACCACACAGGCCTAAGACCGGTCGGATGGTGTGATGACGACTCCCGGTCTGTGAGCCACAGACCAGAGAGAAAAAGACCGGTCGAACGAGGTCTCCGCCCTTAGCTCTCCGCTCACCCAATTACACAACAAGCATCCGCTAATCGACATTATCGTGAAGAAACTTGTTGTTCCCGAGGATCATGTTGTCATCATTCAGGTTAAAACGCGACACGTTCCGGTCTGAAGAATGGGGCACATCCTTCAAATTGATCTTCCTGCGCACATACGCCGGCGTCTCCCATTTCTCTTTGTACTCATCCTCATCCTTCAGAGGGTTATGCTTGGCAGCCTGGTATTGCTCCACCCGCTCGCGTGCTTTTTTTAGCAATTCATCCTTTTTGAGATCGAGTTCGCGGGCAGAGTTGCTGAAAAGCTCTTCGTTTTGCTCTTTTTCAATCTTATTGATGAATTCGTAGTCTTTGTCCAGCCCCACGAAATGATTGCTCAAACTGCTTTCTGCAGTTTCTTCTTCCTCTTCCTTTTCGTCTTTTCGCACATCAGGGCGCTCAAACAGGTACGTACGCGACTGCACCGGCTCGCTGTCTTCTTCTTTTTGCTTTTCCTGTATTTTCGTTTCAGTCGTACTCGCCTGATTTCTCACGTACTGGTCATCGAAAAGCTTGATCTGCCTGTTGGAATCCAGGTCGTATACTTTAGGATTTTTACTGTTTGTATTGAGCTTGGTGCGGTTTTCCTTGTTATCAAATCCAGTGGTGATCACGGTTACGCGAATACTCTCACCCAGCTCAGGATCCACACCGTGGCCGAAGATCACCTCGGCGCTATCGCCGGCCATCTCCTGGATGTAGTCGGTAATCTCGGTAAGCTCATCCATTTGCAGCTCAGCCTGCTCACCCGAGATGATGGAGAGCAATATTTTCTCTGATCCGTGGATATTGCGGTCATTAAGCAGCGGCGAAGCGATGGCATTTTCTGCTGCCCTTCTTGCCCTGTTTTCTCCTTCTGTTTGTGCGGAGCCCATCACTGCTGATCCCGCATCTTTCATTACGGT
>CAYUJK010000008.1:8356-24186 GCA_964444895.1 uncultured Roseivirgaceae bacterium | reverse complement strand
GTGCCTGTGCCGCCGCCCATCCCCGCCGTGATGAATACCATTTTGGTACCGTCGCTGAGGAGTTCGCGAATCTCTTCCTTGCTTTCTATGGCCGCTGCCTTGCCCTTTTCGGGGTTAGCACCAGCTCCAAGTCCTGCCGTCAGGTTGGTTCCTATCTGGAATTTGTTGGGAACAGGGCTGGCCTGCAGCGCCTGGGAGTCGGTATTGCAAACGAAAAACTCCACGTCTTTAATACCGAGGTTGTACATGTGGTTCACGGCATTGCTGCCGCCGCCGCCCACGCCAATGACCTTGATGATGGACTTGTGGTGGGATGGAATATCAAATTTGTATGCGTTGTCAATCATTGCCTTAAAATTTTGTGGTTAAACATTTAGTAGTCTGCCCTCCCATCTATATCATCTATGAGTAAACCTTTGGTTTTATCAATTATTCTTCTGAAAATATCTTTTCCTTTGTCTTTTTTGTCGCCTTTGTGGTACGCATTGGCGTTGAACTTGGCCTCCTTGTAGCGATTTTCCCTTTCGTCTAAGGCTCTGAAGCCACACAGCACAAGGCCCACCGTGGTGGCGTACATGGGGCTTTTTACCGATTCGATTTTGCTCTTGCCCAGGTGCTCATTGGGGTAGCCCACCCGGGTATCCATGCCGGTCATGTATTCTACCAACTGCTTCAGGTTTTGCAGCTGGGCGCCACCGCCCGTAATCACTATGCCGCCGGAAAGTTTGTTTTCGTAGCCGGAAGTGATGATCTCCGAGTGTACAATTTCTACAATCTCCTGCATGCGGGCCTCAATGATATGGGCCAGGTTTTTCAGTGAAATCTCTTTCGGCGGGCGGTTTCGCAAACCCGGGATTGACACGATTTCGTTGGGGCTGGCCTCCTCGGCTATTGCTCTTCCAAACTTTGTTTTCAGCAACTCGGCCTGGTGTTGCATCACCATGCAGCCCTGCTTGATATCCTGGGTAACGATATTGCCGCCAAAGGGAATCACAGAAGTGTGTCGGATAATGTTTTCATGGAAAATGGCGATATCGGTGGTGCCACCACCTATGTCTACCAGGCATACGCCGGCTTCTTTTTCTTCATCGCTGAGCACTGACAGACTGGACGCCAGCGGCTCAAGGATCAGGTGTTCAATCTCAAGTCCGGCACGACGCACGCACTTGTTAATGTTATTGATCGCGTTGGTTTGTGCGGTGATCACATGGAAATCGGCCTCCAGGCGCACGCCCGACATGCCTACCGGGTCTTTGATACCGTCTTCGTAGTCGACGTAGTAATCCTGAGGCATTACATGGATGATCTCGCTGCCCGGCGGAATCACGATCTTGTACATGTCGTTCATGAGACGGTTAATGTCTTCGATGGTGATCTCCTCGTCTTCTGCATCGCGGATGATGCTGCCATGCTCTATGGTGCTGCGAATATGCTGGCCCGCGATGCCCACATTTACCACGCGAATGTCGATGCCGGAGGTGTCTTCAGCCTCCTTCACCGCCTTTTCAATGGCAAAAATGGTTTTGTCGATATTGGTGACAATACCGCGCACCACGCCATCGGATACGGCTTTGCCCATACCCAGTACTTCCAGTTTACCATATTCGTTTTGGCGACCTACGATCGCGCAGATTTTGGTAGTTCCAATGTCCAGTCCGACTACTATTTTATCTTTTTCCATGATCTTTAATTATTCACACACAATTTGATTCTCAAACTTTACACTCACGGTTTCGTAAGTGTTCCATCCTTTGGATGGCAATATTTTGTCATAAAAAATATTCAGCCTTTTAAACTTACTTTCCAGGTTCTCCGGCTGTCCGAAATCAAGCACTTGCTTACCCACCTGGGTATATATTTTTACATTTCCCCTATTGTCAATCTCTAACTGGGCCACCATAGCTTTCCAAAACGAATCAGCATTGATGTACTCTACCAGTGTCATGAACTTCCTGCCGTAGTCACTTTCCCATAGATTACTCCCTTGCAAGTGCTGGCTAACGTAGCCGCTCACGAGCATCACCCGCGATGTGTACTTGGCAGATACCGGTATTATTTCGCCCAGGTGGTTTATATACTTATCCGCCTTGCCGGCATAAGCAATTCGGGCTACGGGCCTCGTTTGAAAAACCTTCACATTCAGGTTTCCCTTCAGATCCTTATGCACTTCTGCATTATAGATGAACTCGTGGTATTCCAGCTTCTGCTCTATATGTTTCAGGTTTATGCCCGAAAAAGACGACCCTATCACTTTCTCGTCGTCGTCGTTCGTCACAATGTCCATCACGTCCTTCTCGTCAATGAAGTAATTGCCGAGCTGGTTGTCGATAGAAATGTTAATGGCCCGGCACACCATATCGGCCTGCTGCTTCTCAACAAACCCAATAAAGCCCACTGCAACTACTGCAATGACCAACAAAATGGCTCTATGTAATAACCTATTCTTAAGCATGTCTCTTTTGCGTCAACATTTCCTTCAGCGGCAGCACAAACCGGTCGATATCTCCCGCGCCTACCGTTAGCAATACTTCCAGCTTCTTTTCCTCCAGCAAGGGCAACAAATCTTCATCATCTACCAATTGCTTGTTTTCGATTGTCACATCCCTGAGGATCATCTGCGAATCCACCCCCTCAATCGGCAACTCCCTCGCAGGGTAGATATTCATCATGATCAACTCATCGGCCTTTGACAGGCTTTCTGAAAATCCACCGGCAAAGTCTCTTGTCCGAGAGTACAGGTGGGGCTGAAACACCACTGTTATTTTTTTGCCCGGATACAGCGCCCTCACAGAATCGAGCAGCGCATTGATCTCCGACGGGTGGTGGGCATAATCATCGATGTACACCAGGTCTTCTTCCTGCACCTGGTAGTCAAAACGCCGCTTCACCCCCTTGTACGACCCTATGGCTTTTTTAATGGTTTCAGCCTCTACACCCAGCGAAAGCGATACCGAGATTGCCGCCACCGCATTTTCCACATTGTGGAAACCCGGCACGTTCAATTGTATTTCCTTTATCTTTTCCTTTTCAGACAGATAGTCAAACACAAAGCACCCTGCTTGCGCCGTCACATTTTCGGCGTGAAAATCTCCCTTTTCCAGCGAGTAGGTAAAGCTTTCCAACACAGCGGGATAGTCGAAATTCGAAGCGATCTTTTCATTGACAAACAGCTTTCCTCCCGGCTTCATATTTTGGATAAAATCGCTGAATGACTTTTTCAGGGCTTCATGATCGCCGTAAATGTCCAGATGGTCGGCGTCCGCAGAAGTGATCACAGCCATATCCGGATGAAGGGTGAGAAACGACCTGTCAAACTCATCGGCCTCCACCACCACTCTCGCATCAGGCGATTCACCATTTCGAATCACGAGGTTGGTGTCGTAATTCTGAAGCACCCCACCCAGAAATCCTACGCTGCTCATGCCTGCTTCATAGAGAATGTGAGCTATCATGGAGGAGGTAGTTGTCTTTCCATGCGTGCCTGCCACCGCTATTGTGAATTTCTCCCGGGTGATCATCCCCAGCACCTCTGACCTCTTTTTGATCGTGAACCCGGCATTTTTCAAGAAATTCCATTCTACATGGTTCTTAGGAATTGCCGGAGTATAGATCACCAGGGTGCCTTCCTTTCGCTCAACCACATCGCCTGGGATATTCCCCACCCGGTCGTCATAATGCACCTGCATACCTTCCGCCTCCAAGGCACGGGTAAGGGGTGTAGGCGTTTTGTCATAGCCGGCTACGAACCGCCCCTGAAGGCGAAACCACCGGGCTATGGCGCTCATGCCGATACCGCCGATACCGAGAAAATAGACGTTATGGTAGTTTTCCAAATTCACCTGACCAACTTCATTACTTCATTTACAATATCTTCCGTGGCCGCGGGCTTGCCCAAACGGCCAATATTTTCTGATAGCCTGGCGCACTTATCGGTGTTGCCCAGCAGCGCCAGGGCTTCTTTCACGAGCAAATCCCTGGCATCTTTATCAGGCACCAGCAGCGCCGCGTCTTTCTCTACCAGGGCCAAGGCATTCTTGGTTTGGTGGTCTTCTGCCACATTAGCCGAGGGCACAAAAACCACCGGCTTTTTCACCAGGCAGAGTTCCGCAATCGACAAGGCGCCGGCCCGAGAGATCACCACATCTGCGGCGGCATAAGCCAGGTCCATTTCTTTCACAAATTCTACTATCCTCAGGTTTTGCTGGCTATACTCGGCGGCTCTTGCTTTCATTTCTTCAAAATAAATCCGACCTGTTTGCCAGATAAGCTGCACACCGGCATCGATAATCGCCTGCAGGCCATTCATCACACTCTCATTAATGGAGCGCGCCCCAAGGCTGCCTCCCATCGCAAAAAGCACTTTTCGCGATCCGGAGAATCCAAAATGCTGTAGCGCCTGCTCGCGTTTTCCGGCCACATCTACCATGTCTTTCCGCACAGGATTGCCGGTGATCACTATCTTTTCCGCCGGGAAATACCTTTCCATTTTTTCGTAGGCCACACATACCGTATCTACCTTGCTTCCCAGCCACTTATTGGTGAGTCCCGCGTAAGAATTCTGTTCCTGTATCAGGCAGGGTATGCCCTTACCAGCCGCCGCACGTAACATGGGGCCACTGGCATAGCCACCTACACCTACCACTACATTTGGTCTGAAGCGAGCTACTATGCGCCTTGCCTTCATTGTGCTGTACACTACTTTCACCGGGAAGAGCAAATTCTTCCAGGTGAGCTTTCGCTGCAAACCGCTAATCCAGAGCCCGGTGATGCGGTAGCCAGCTTCTGGCACCCGCTGCATTTCCATTTTTCCCCTGGCGCCCACAAACAATATCTCGGCATCGGGGTGTCGTTCCCTGATCCCGTTTGCAATGGCAATAGCCGGGAAAATATGGCCCCCGGTACCGCCACCACTGATTATCATTCGATATGTTCGCTTCTGTTCCAAATTCTATTAGGCCGCTTCGCCCGCCTTTACGCCGGACAGCTTAGTTACTTTTTTAAATTCATTTCCTCTATGGGAACCATGTGCGCTGAATTCGGATATCTCTCCTCTGCTCACGCTAAGGATGATACCGAAGGATATTCCCGTGAAGAGAAGGGACGTACCGCCCATACTCACCAGCGGCAGTGGCAACCCGGTAATGGGCATAAGGCCTACCGACACACATATATTGATCATCGCCTGCATCACCAGCGCGATGCTGAGTCCCGCGGAAAGTAAACCTCCGAACGATTTGGTGCTCAGCGTTGCTGTGCGCATGCCTCTGTACAGCAGCGACAAAAACAACATGACGACCACTGCACCTCCGATCATTCCATACTCCTCAACAATAATGGAAAATATGAAGTCGGAATAAGGGTGAGGAAGGAAGTCCTTGGTTTCACTCTGGCCGGGCCCAGAGCCGATCATGCCTCCTTTGGCAATGGCGATGTACGACTGCTGCGCCTGGTAGGGCACTTCCGTGGGGTCTAGAAAATCTTTAATACGACTCACCACCGTTTCGCCGCGCTGGCCAATGGAAAAGGCGATGGCGCCCGCCAGTAGTCCTATAATCCCCAACATCATCAGGTATTTCAAGGGCACCCGTCCTATAAACAGCATGATCATACTGGTGGCAAACAACAACACGGCCGTCGACATATTCGTCATAGCGATGAGGCCGCAAATCAATCCCACCCACAGCAGCATGGGAATAAGGGTAGCTTTGAAATCATCGATGCTTTTTTGCCTTTTTGACAACATAGCGGCCAGGTGGGCTATAAGTGCCAGCTTGGCCAGGTCAGAAGGCTGGAAAGTTTTGTCGATCAGAGGTATAGTAATCCAGCGCGAGGCTTCATTCAGATTGGTACCGAATTGCCAGGCAAATACCAGCAGAGGCACGGAAATCCAAAGAGCCATTTTTGACAGTCCCGCGTAGTAGCGGTAGTCAATCTTATGGGCTCCCCACATCGCCAGCAAACTCAATACTACCAGAAAGCCATGCCGAACCAGATAGTGCTCGGTATTGCCTTCCATATAGCGGTAAGCCAGCGTACCCGTAGCACTGTACACTACCAATATGCTAATGAGGGAAAGTGCCAGCACGATACCCCAAATGACGGGATCGCCCTTCAGGTTGCGGTCTACCCATTCTTTGATCACTGTTGCTGTCATAATACCAACATTGTTTTCTTGTCACCTCTCTCTGCCAACTTCTTCACTTCGCGTTTAAACTGCTCGCCCCTGTCCTCATAGTTCCGAAATAAATCAAAACTTGCGCAGGCCGGTGAGAGCAATACCACTTCTCCGCCTTTTGCCACAGTAGCACACTTTTCTATGGCTTGCTGTATACTGTGCGTATCGTATATTTCATCAATCTTATTTCTGAAAAAGCTTATTATCTTATCGTTGTCTTTACCCATTGCCACCAGTGCGCGCACTTTTTGCCTCACCAACTCTTCAATAGCTGTATAGTCATTTCCCTTATCTGTCCCGCCGGCTATCCATACCAGCGGTTCCCGAAAACTCTGCAGGGCGTAATACACGGCATCCACGTTAGTGGCCTTAGAGTCGTTGAAGTATTTCACACCGCCCACCTCTCCGGCAAATTCCAGGCGATGAGGTGCATTTTTGAAACTCTTGATTGCGTCAAAAATGCTTTCGTGGGAAAGCCCCACATGCCGGCATACCTCCACTGCACTCATGATGTTCAGGTAGTTATGTGGACCGCGCAGGGGCAGCTTGTCAGTGGCGATGGAATAAGGCTGTTGCCCCGAAAACTGCAGGCTTTCATCTCGAAATACTGCCTTCGCTTGCACATTACCCAGTGTTGATATTCCAATGCGCTCAGGATTTCCACCTACGAGGTCCATGTTTCCGGTAATATTGGGATCGTCCTGGTTATAAATAAACCGGCTATGCCGATCCATATTCCGGGTAATCCGGAACTTGGAGGCTATGTAGTTTGGCAGGCTGTAGTCGTAGCGATTCAGGTGGTCAGGTGTGATGTTCAGGAGCACACCGGCGTCCAACCGGGTATTAAACATCCCATCGAGCTGAAAACTGCTGATTTCCAACACGTAATAATCATAATTGCATTCAGCCACCTGCTTCGCAAAACTGAAGCCTACATTGCCGGCAAGCCCTACATTAAACCCATTTTCTTTCAGAATATGGTGGGTCAACAGCGTTGTAGTGGTTTTGCCGTTCGTTCCCGTAATGGCCAGAAGTTTTGCCGGGGTAAAGCGAGCTGCAAATTCGATCTCAGAGATCACGGGAATCTTTCTTTCCCTTGCCTTTAGGACCAGGACAGCTGTATCGGGTATACCCGGACTTTTAATGATCTCATGGGCAGTCAGGATTTCCTCTTCCGTATGTTTATTTTCCTCGTAAGGAATGCTTTCCCGCTGTAGCTCTGCCTTGTACTTAGGATCGATCGGGCCCAAATCGGACACAAACGCGTCAAAGCCTTGCCGTTTTGCCAGCAAAGCCGCTCCTGTTCCGCTTTCTCCAGCGCCCAATATGACGATCCGTTGTTTCATTTATCTCAATTTCAATGTAGCCAGGGTCATGATGGCCAGCAATATGCCGACAATCCAGAACCGCGTGACGATTTTTGATTCGTGAATATTTTTCTTTTGATAATGGTGGTGCAATGGCGACATGAGAAATATCCTCCGTCCCTCACCGTATTTTTTTCTGGTGTATTTGAAGTAAGACACCTGGATGATCACCGAGAGATTTTCTACCAGGAATATGCCGCACAGCACAGGAATTAGCAGTTCTTTTCGCACAATGAGCGCCAGTACCGCGATGACCGCGCCTAATGATAAGCTGCCGGTATCGCCCATAAACACCTGTGCGGGGTAGGTGTTGTACCACAAGAAACCTATGCAGGCTCCCACAAATGCTGCGCAAAAAATCACCAGCTCGGCACTCCTGGGTATGTACATGATGTTCAGGTAATCGGAGAAAACGATGTTGCCAGACAGGTAGGCAAATATGGCCAGCGCCAGGCCGATGATGGCCGAGGTTCCCGCAGCCAGTCCGTCGATCCCATCGGTAATATTGGCTCCGTTAGATACCGCCGTGATCACAAAAATCACGATGGCGACATAAAACAACCAGGTGAAGTCTTCACCCAAAAATGAGAATAGCCGGGCGTAGTCCAGCTCATTGTTTTTCACAAAGGGGATGGTGGTCTTGGTAGATTTCACGTCGTCGTAGGTGAGTTCGGCAATATCCACTCCCAGCGTAATAGACTGGCCGGGGTGAAACTCCCTCACCACTACGTCAGCGTGAAAATATAAAATAAGACCTACAACAAGGCCGAGCCCCAGCTGACCCATTACCTTGAATTTGCCCCGCAAACCCTCTTTATTTTTCTTAAAAACTTTGATATAGTCGTCCAGAAAGCCGATGCACCCCATCCACAAAGTAGTCATGATCATGAGGGCCACATAGATGTTGTCCAGCCGGGCGAAAAGCAAGGTAGGCAGCACGATGGCCAGGATAATGATGATCCCGCCCATGGTAGGCGTTCCTTGCTTGGCCATCTGCCCTTCCAGGCCGAGGTCACGGATGGACTCCCCCACCTGCTTGTATTTCAAATAGTTGATGAGTCTTTTGCCAAAAGTGATGGTAATGAGCAACGACAAAAACGCAGCCATGCCCGCGCGGAAAGAAATGTACCGGAACACTCCTGCACCCGCCAGGTCAAAATTTACGTCCAGATAGTCGAACAAATTGTATAACATCAGCTCTTCTGTGTTTTGTCGTTAAAAATCAGGCTGATCATTTCGCCCAATACTTGTTTATCATCGAAGTCGTGCTTTACTCCTTTTATCTCCTGGTAGTTTTCGTGGCCTTTGCCGGCTACCAGGATAATATCATTTTTTTCGGCCATGGAAACCGCTGCTTTTATGGCCTCCCTTCTATCGGTAATCACCAGCGTTTTTTTATAGTCCGACGGCCTTACTCCGGCTTGAATTTCCTGCAAGATTACTCCCGGTTCTTCGTCCCGCGGGTTATCTGAGGTGATGATCACCTTATCGCTGTAGCGGCAGGCAATGTCGCCCATCAGTGGCCGCTTGGCCTTGTCCCGATTGCCTCCACAACCGAACACGGTAATTAATTTTTCATTGCGCGTGCGTATGCTTTGAATCGTCTTCAACACATTTTCCAGGGCGTCTGGGGTGTGCGCATAGTCTACTATTGCCACCAGCCCGGCATGGTTTGGCGCCTGGTCAAATCGACCTGCGGCAGCCCTTTGGGAAGACAACAGCGTGAGCGCCGTTTCTTCGTCTTCGCCCAGCAGCACAGCCATGCCATAAACGGAAAGCAGGTTGTAGGCATTGAATTCGCCGGTAAGCACAAACCAGGTTTGTTTTTTATTGATTTCCAGCTCAAGGCCCTGAAAAGTATTGCTCAGTATTCTGGCCTTAAAATCAGCCATGCTCTTGATGCCGTAGGTGAATTTCCTGGCTTTGGTATTCTGAACCATTACGTTCCCGCGCTTGTCATCGGCATTTACCAGCGCAAACGCGGTAGAAGGTAAATCATCGAAAAAGGCTTTCTTCGCCTTGATGTATTCGTCGAACGTCTTGTGGTAGTCCAGGTGATCGTGCGTAATATTCGAAAATATTGCCCCTTTGAACTTCAGGCCCTTGATGCGCTTTTGATGGATAGCATGAGAGCTGACCTCCATAAAGCAATGGGTACAGCCCCTTGCCACCATCAGAGAGAGCAATCGGTTTAGCTGTTTTGCATCTCCCGTTGTGTGTGTTGCACTTATGATTTCTTCGTCTATCCTGTTTTCCACGGTACTCAACATGCCGGGCTTGTAGCCAAGGTTTTTGAATAGTCCGTACAGCAGGGTCACAATGGTGGTTTTTCCATTTGTTCCCGTTACGCCTACCAGCTCCAGCTTTTCAGAAGGATTTCCAAAAAAATTGGATGCAATAATGCCGAGCGCCTCAGCGCTGCTTTTTACCTGCACGTAGCTGATATCGGCTACCAGTTTGGCGGGAAGCTCTTCCACCACCACGGCTACCGCTCCCTTTTCGATAGCCTGATCAATGAACTGATGACCATCCGCCTGGGTGCCCCTTACAGCAATAAAAAGATGCCCACCGGCCACCTGGCGCGAGTCGAAATTAAAATCACTCACTTCTATAGCCATGTCGCCGGAGGTAGCCTCCAGGGGTACTTTGTACAATATGTCTTTCAAGACAGCCATTAGCTCAGCTTCAGAAATATTTGTTGTCCTTTGATTACTTTTTTTCCTGGCAGTTGCGATTGATCCGCCACTCTGCCCGTGCCTGTGTAGGAAACTTTCAAGCCCTGGTTTTCCAGGAGAAAAATAGCGTCCCGGAGGGTCATTCCTAACACGTTAGGTACGACCCCGGGAGCTATTCCATTAGTAGTCCATAACACAGCATTATCTTTACGCTGGGCTCTCACCCAGTCTTCTTCTGTTTTGTCTTCTACAGGCAGCCCAAGCCTGCCGCATATTATGCCCAGATCGTCCTTATTGCCCGCCTGGATTACAGGAAAAATTCCCGGCTCCGGGGGTGCAGGTGAAAAGGGTTCGTGAATCTGGATATTCTGCGAGTAGATCATATCGGCAATTTCCTTGAACACCGGTGCTGCCACGCTCGCGCCATACTGAAACACTCCTTTAGGGCCGTTGATGACCACTATGCAGCTGTATTTGGGATTATCGGCGGGAAAATACCCTGCAAACGAAGTATAGTATTTTCGCGTGTATCTACCGTTATTGATCACCTGAGCGGTGCCCGTTTTTCCTGCTATTTTGTAATGCGCATTTCTAATGTTGGTAGCGGTGCCGTTTTCTACCACGCCTTCCAACAGGCTTCTCACTTCTTTCAGGGTCTTATCTGAACAAATTTGCCTTGACAACACCTCGCCTCTGAACTCCTCTACTACATTGTCGGCCCGGCGCACTTCCTTCACGATGATGGGTTGGATCAGCTTGCCGTCATTAGCAATGGCATTGTAAAAAGCCAGCATTTGCAGCGGCGTCACCTCCAACTCGTAGCCTATGGACATCCACGGAAGCGTGATGCCACTCCACGAAGGATCCGTAGGCTCCTTAATGCGGGGTATGCCCTCGCCTATCATCTGGAAACCCAGGGGCTGGTTGAGCCGCATGCTTTTCAGGTAATCAATAAAACGCTGCGGCTTAGTGCCAAAATGGTTGTTTACCATCTTAGAGATGGCCACGTTAGACGACAGCTCAAAGGCCTCTCTGACGGTAATTTTTCCGTAGCCGCCGGGCTTGTGGTCGCGCATTTCCACATTGAAAAACTTGTAAGTGCCGTCTCCCGTGTCAATTGAGTCGGTGAGTTTCACGTTCGTGTCTTCCAGCAGGGCTATGATCGTCGCCAGCTTAAAGGTGGATCCGGGGTCGTGAAGCCCCTGTACAGCATAATTGTACACTTCTCTGTAGCCATTTCCGGAGCCGCTTTTTTTCAGGTTCGATATCGCCTTTATTTCGCCGGTTTTCACCTCCATTACCACGGCACAACCGTAGTCGGCGTCGTGTTGCCTCAGGGCCTTCAACAATGCCGACTCCGCCACATCCTGCAGGTTCACGTCAAGCGTGGTGAGTATATCATAACCGTCCTTGGGCCTTATTTCGGTGCCGTCGTACTCGGGCCTCCAGCGTCCTCCCGCCACTTTGCGGTAGAGCGATTTGCCGTTTTGACCGGCCAGGTAATTGTTAAAACTATATTCGAGGCCCGCTCCCCTGTCGTTTTCGTTGATGAAGCCAATGGTGCGATAACCCAGGTATGAAAAGGGTGTAATCCGACGATACGTTTTTTCGAAAATAATTCCCCCTTTCAGTCGGCCTTCGCGGAAAATCGGCCATTCGGCTATTTTCTTTTTGTCCTGGTAGCTTACCAGCGAGCGGTTAAGCATGATGTACCGCCTTTTTGACTCACGGGCGTCAATGATCTTTCTTTTATAATATTCTTTACTGCGGTCTTTGTAGTATTTTGAAAGGCAAAGTGCCAGGGAATCTACTCCTTTATTGAAAAGGAGATCGTCCGATACCGTGGGGTCAAAGGCTACCCTGTAGAGCGGCAGGGAAGTAGCCAGCAAGCTGCCATTGTCCGAGTAGATATTTCCGCGAGTAGCCGCTATGGTTTGGTAGCTAAGCGCCATCTCATTGGCCACCTGTGTCCACTTCGGTCCTTGCACGTACTGGATTTCACCAATGCGCACCAGTACTACGGTGGCCACCAGACAAATCATGATGAACACAATCCTTACCCGCAATATGATGGACTTTTTAATATTCACCTTTCGCTACTATTATTTTATTGGGCGGTGTTTTACTTTCTTTCAATCCTAAATCTTTGACCTTCTTGGCCACCTCCGACTGCTTGCTCGAAAACATGTAATCGGCCTTCATGCTGGTAAAATCTGCTCTGAGTTCTTCCACTTCCGTTTCCAGGGCCTCAATTTTTCGTATGGTCTTTTCTGCATAATGCGTATTACCTATATAGAAAATGCACAGAAAAGCGGTGAACACGATATGAGGTATGTACTTCACCGGAAGCCCTTCCTGGAAAAGCAGCGACAGGCGAAGTCCTTCCAGCACGCTGAAAAAGCTTTTTCCGCTTCCGCTTTCTTTTTCCCGGTTTACCTTAAATGTGTTCTCACTCATATTATGCTAAATTCAAAGCTCGCCTACAGCAACTGCCTCCCGGAAGCCTTAGGGATGCCGCTCTTTTCTGCCACTCTCAGCCGGGCGCTTCTTGCACGCTTGTTTTCTTCGATTTCCAGCTCCGAGGGCATTATTGCCTTTCTCGACACTGGCTTCAATGGCTTTAGCTCGTTGCCATAAATGTCTTTTTCTACTTCGCCGGAAAACTTCCCTTTTTGCATGAAATTCTTTACCAGGCGATCTTCGAGACTGTGGTAAGAAATCACCACCAGCCTGCCTCCCGGCGCCAATGCGTCTACGGCCGAAGCAAGCATCTCTTTCAACGCGCTCAACTCGTCATTTACTTCAATGCGCAGGGCCTGAAATACCTGGGCGAAATATTTATTTTCCCGGTTCCGGGGAGCAAATTTCGCCAAGACGCCTTTGAGGTCGTCTACCGTTTTGATGGGCGCCTGCAGTCGCGCCGCTACAATAGCCAGGGCCAGTGTTTTGGCGTTTTTTACTTCGCCATACATTCCGAGCACCCGCTGCAGCTCGGCCTCAGTGTAGTTTTGAATAATTTTTCGCGCAGTCAATGAACCCTTTTGATCCATTCGCATATCCAGCTCCGCATTGAACCGGGTAGAGAAGCCTCTTTCTGCTTCGTTTATTTGGTGCGAAGACACTCCCAAGTCAGCCAATATGCCGTCTACCCGCTCTATTTTGAGCATCTTCAGGTATTTGTGAAAAAACCGGAAGTTGGCTTTTACAAACTGAAAAGACTTGCTCGCAAACCGTTGGGCATTTTGCTCGGCATCCGGATCCTGATCAAAGGCGATCAATTGGCCGCCTTTCAGGTGCTCAAGAATGGCCATGGAATGCCCGCCTCCGCCGAAGGTCAAATCAACATACGTGCCCTCTGGCTTTATCTGCAAAGCCTCCAGGCTCTCTGTAAGCATTACAGGACGGTGGTAGGCGGTCATGAGCACTTATTTATCGCTTAATAGTTTTCTTGTTACATCCGAAAGCTCTTCCTTATCTTCTATGAGGTGTTCTTTCAGTATTTCCGGGTTCCATATTTCAATCCTGGTGCCTACGCCAATCAGCGTGACTTCTTTTTCCAGGTTTGCATATTTGAGCAATTGCTTGGGAATGAGTATTCTGCCGGCGTTGTCCAGCTCAATTTCAGTAACGCCGATGAAGAAACTCCTCTGAACCTTCCTGTATTGCGGGTCAAATTCGCTCAGTGAGCTAATGCGGGCATACGACTTGTTGTATTCTACAACGGAGTAGAGGACCACACAGGGCTCCAGACCCTGCTTGAGGATCACCTGGTTGCCCGCAGTCTCAGGCAGCCGGGCTTTGATCTTAGCCGGCAACACCAAACGACCTTTGGCATCAAGTTTACACTCGTAATGTCCTGTAATCATGATATGCTGCGCTGAAATACTACTCTACTGGTAGCACAAATATATTTACAATAAATACAAAATCAACCACTTTTCCCCACTTTCTTACACTTTTCTCCAAAAAATAGAGATTTAATTCCACATTTCATAATTGGGACGTATTATTGAACATCCAGAATGGCATTATTTTGCCTTTTTCGGCCAAACTCTATAAGAAAATAAGTTGTTTTTACTTTGAAAAAAGGTGGGGGAAAGTGGGGGCAAATTTCCATTATCCAAGGGGATTGCCTATTTTGCCACTACCAAAAACACGAAAATGCGGCAGAAAGCCGTGCGATAAAGTCCATTAAATAGTTTATGCGTTGATAAACGTATCCGCCGCCGGATTGAAGCTTTTAACGACGGTTACAAACTGGTCGTCCAGGCAGCTTAATAAAACAAATTGAACCGATGAACAAGCGCTTACTCACTCTTTCACTGCTCCTGCTGGGGCTATGGCAATGCACCGAAAAAAAAACCAGCGAAGCGGATGCATCTATTCCCACAGGACACTGGCGGGCAGTAATCCACACACAGGGACAGGAGCTACCCTTTAACCTGATCACCCGGCAGAACGAACAAGGCCAGGCCATTTTTCTCCTGAAAAATGGAGCCGAAGAAATCATGCTCGACAAACACGAGCTTCGGAACGACACGCTATATCTGCCTATGCATATATTCGATGCTCAAATCATCGCCAGGGTTTCTGATGGCCGGCTGGAAGGAATATGGACAAAAAATTATGTGGAAGACTATGCACTAAAGTTTGAGGCAACTTTGGGAGAGAAATACCGCTTTCCGGTAACGGAAAACCCAATCGATTATGATTTTTCCGGGAAATGGGCGGCAACATTTCAAATTGAAGACCGAACCTACCCGGCCATCGGGGAGCTTGTGCAGCGAGGCGATGAGATTTCAGGCACCTTCATCACGAAATCGGGCGATTACCGCTTTCTGGAGGGAAACCTCACGGAAGATGGCTTTCAACTGAGCACTTTCGATGGCGAGCATGCCTACCTGTTTCGGGCTACCCTCGTTGGCACTGATTCGCTCTCGGGCGAATTCTGGACCGGGAAAACCGGCTATCGCCCCTGGAAGGCCTACCGGGATGAGGCTGCCCATTTGCCGGAGGCGGCTGTTGATTTCTCCCTGAGCGATGAGGCCAACTCTTTTTCCTTTTCCTACCCGAATGAAAACGGCAAAATGATAAGCCTGGACGACGAGCGCTACCAAGACAAGGTAGTAATAGTGCAGCTACTCGGTTCGTGGTGCCCAAACTGCATGGATGAAACAGCCTTCCTTGCCCGGTGGTATGAAGAAAACAATGCTCGTGGTGTAGAGATCATTGGCCTGGCGTATGAGCGCAAAGGTGAGTTTGAATACGGCGCATCCCGAATCGGCATCCTGAAAGAACGCTACAACATCGGATACGAAATCCTCTTTGCCGGTAAAAACGACCGCGAAACGCACCAGCAACTTTCGCTGATTGAGCCGCCGTTTATTTTTCCGACAACCATTTTTATCGATAAAAAAGGATCGGTTCGCAAAGTACACAAGGGGTTTTCCGGTCCCGGCACCGGCGAGCATTACCAAAAACTGATCAAAGAATTTAATGCCACGGTAGATGCGCTGGTGGAAGAGCGGCCCTAACCTTGTCAAAGTTTTGAACTTTGACAAGGTTGGTCTACCGCCTTTTAGGAAAGATACGCGTCGTATTCTTTTTCCCAGG